>DAOTYZ010000258.1:0-14496 GCA_034434555.1 Candidatus Roseilinea sp. | reverse complement strand
GTGAGGTGCTGGACCTGGCCACCGCAACCAATCAGTATCTGGACTTTGAAGCGCCCTGGAAGACGATCAAAACTGACCCTGCGCGGGCCGGCACGCAGCTCTACGTGGCCGCGCGGGTGATCGACTCGCTGACCGTCTTGTTCGCGCCCTTCATCCCTGCGCTCTCGGAGAAGGCGCGCGCCCAACTCGGCTACGCCGATCCCTTATTTGGGGAGCAATACATCGAGACCGTGCACGAGCGGGCGCATAGCCACGAGGTGCTGCGCTACGACCCCAGCCGTGCGCGAGGCGCCTGGAAACCCAGCGCGCTGCCCCCTGGTCAGCCGCTGGGCAGTGAGCCGCGAGGATTGGTGAACAAGATCGAGCCGCCGGCTCAATAGGGGGCGCATTCATAGCTCAGCCAAGGTGGGCGCTGGCACTGCCGTATGATGAATGCACGCGCTCAGTAGGCGTTCTCGTTGCCGCCAGCGATGGTCTGCCAGATCGTCATCAGGATGATCTTGATGTCCAACCAGACCGACCAGTTCTCGATATACCAGAGGTCGTATTTGGTGCGCTCCTCGATCGAGGTGTCGCCGCGCAAGCCATTGACCTGCGCCCAGCCGGTGATGCCGGCCTTCTCGCGGTGGCGCTCCATATAGCGCGGGATGCGCTTGCGAAACTCCTCTACGTATATTGGCCGCTCCGGGCGCGGCCCCACCAGGCTCATGTCGCCCAGCAGCACGTTGATGAGCTGGGGCAGCTCGTCCAGGTTGGTGCGGCGCAGAAACGTCCCCAGGCGCGTCCGGCGCGGGTCGTCGGGCCGCGTCCAGCCCGGCCCGTGCGCTTCGGCGTCGGCGCGCATCGTGCGGAACTTGAATAAATAAAACCGCTTGCCGTCCAGCCCCATCCGCTCCTGGGTATAGAGCGCCGGCCCCGGCGAATCGAGTTTGATCAAGATGGCGATTAGAAACATCAGCGGCGAGAGCAGCACCAGCCCAATCGCGCTGCCGACCAGGTCAATGGCTCGTTTGAGGGTGAGTTTCCAGCCGCGCAGGGCCACGTCGCGCAGGTTCAGCAGCGGCAGCCCGCTTAACTCGCCGACGCTCAGTTGGCCGGCCATGATCTGGAACTGATCGGGCAGCACCTTGATGCTGATCGTGCTTCGGTCGCAATGCGCGATTACGTTGAGCAGGTCCTCGCTGTTCGCGTTGGGCAGCGCGATGATCACCTCGTCCACTGCCTCGCGCCCGACTAATCTGGAGAGTTCGTCTAATGAGCCGAGGATGCGCACGCCCGCCGGCGGCGGCTGCCCGTCGTATGTGACCAGCCCTAGGATGTCGTAGCCGAGGCGCGGGTTATGCGCGATCCGCTGAATCACGGTCGCCGCTGGTTCGCCGGCGCCCACCACCACGACCCTTGTCCGGCCGACCCCCCGCATCTGCAGCGCGCGCTGGATGCGCGCCTGTATCCCTCGTCCTACGACGACCAGGCCGATGATCAGCAGCCAGGCATAGACCACCATCACCCGTGGAAAGTCGGCTGCTGGCGAATCGCCGCGCAGCAGCAGGGTGACCGCTGCGATGCTGATCAACGTGCCGATGGAGACGCCGGAGAAGATCGCCGCCAGGTCATCGCCGGTGTAGCGCGTGCGCCGGCGGTGATACATCTTGCCGAAGAAGAAGGCGCAGATGATCGCCACGACCTGGAGCAGGAGCAGGGGGAGAAATTGACCGAAGCCAGGCACGCTGCGGGCCGGCTCGGGCAGCGGGATCAACAGACGCAGGCGGTAGGCGAGGTAAAACCCCGCAACGATGCTGAGCACATCCACCAGCAGGAGCGAGAGGGTGATAATGGTCTGGTAATGCTGTCGCAGAAAGCGAGGAGGGGCCTCGACTTTGAACAGCGTGGTCGTGGTGTGCATCGTTCAGCAAGAGTCAAGCTACAGCAATGATTATAGCCATCGCAGCGTCGGCTTGGTGTATCCCAACCACATCTCCACTGAATGGGATACGGTCCACATGTGCTCCAAATCAAAATGCACCCACTGAATCCGAACTCATGTTAATCCAGCAGCACCACCACGCGCCCGCGCACGGCTCCGCGCAGCATCGCCTCTATCGCTGCGTCCAGCTCTGCCAGCGAGACCGTGCGCACAATCGCAGCCAACGCGGGCGCAGGGGGCTTCCATTCGCCGGCCAGCAACTCCCAGACTTGCAGCCGGATTGGCCTTGGGGTCTCTGCCGCATCTACGCCTTGCAAGGTCACGCCGCGCAGGATGAACGGATACACCGTGGTGTGCAGCTCGGCTGAGGCGACGTTGCCGCAACAGACCACGCAGCCGCCGCGCCGGGTGGACTTCAGGACGTTGGCCAGGAACTCGCCGCCGACGGTCTCGACTGCGCCGGCCCAGTGCGCCTTCAGCAGCGCTTTGCCGGTTGAGTCGCGCAGCGCATCGCGCGCGATAACTTCGCGCGCGCCAAGCTGCCGCAGCCAGTTGCCCGCTTCGTCCTTGCCGGTGGCGGCGACGATGTGATAGCCCAGCATGTTGAGCAGCACGACCGCCCAGCAGCCCACGCCGCCGCTCGCGCCGGTGACCAGGAGCTCGCCCGCGGTCGGCGTCACCTCATGTCGCAGGAGCTGGCGGACGCAGAGCGCAGCGGTGAAGCCAGCCGTGCCCAGCGCCATGCTCTCGTAGAGCGTCAGGCCAGCGGGCTTCTTCACCACCCAGGCCGACGGCACGCGGATGTACTGGCCGAAGCCGCCCGGCGTGTTCATCCCCAGGTCGTAGCCGGTGACGATGACCTCGTCGCCTGGCGTCAGGGCCGGATCAGCGCTGGCGACCACCTCGCCGGCTGCGTCAATGCCCGGCGTGTGGGGATACTGGCGGGTGATGCCGCGGTGACCGGAGGCGGAGAGGGCGTCTTTGTAGTTCAGCGAGGAGTAGCGCACCCGGATCAGCGTGTCGTGGGCGGGCAGGTCGGCGACCTGGCGCGTGACGACCTGACGCGCAAAGCGCCCGTCGGATTGTTCGCTCACCACCAGCGCCCTGAACGGGCGCGCATCTTCGATAAGGGGATGGTGCTGGTTCATCGAACGGCTTGTCGGCGGTAGGCGGCTTGGCGCAGCGCCTCGCGCTCGGCCTCGCTCAGGTCGCGCCATTGGCCGGGGGCGAGGCCGGCCAGGGTGATCGGGCCGATGGCGACGCGCACCAGCCGGAGCGTGGGCAGGCCCACTGCCGCGGTCATGTGCCGCACTTGGCGCTTCTTGCCCTCGCGCAACACGACCTCCAGCCAGGCTGTCGGCCCGTGCGGGGTGATAGGTTTCTCGCGCGGAGGGAGGGCAGGGTCTTCTTTCAGTTGGCGCGCTTGGCAGGGTAGGCTGCGATAGCCCTTGAACACCACCCCTCGGCGCAATTGATCAAGGGCTGCTTCGGTTGGGATGCCCTCCACTTGCACGTAGTAGGTCTTCGGCAGTTTATAGCGCGGATCGGTCAAGCGATGGATGAGCTGGCCGTCGTTGGTGAGGATGAGCAAGCCCTCGCTATCGTAATCCAGCCGGCCTGCGGCGTAAATGCCTTTGGGCAGGCGAAATTCACTCAGCGTGCGCTTGGGTGGGTCGGTCTCGCACACTTCGTGGGTGAACGAAGACAGCACGCCATACGGCTTGTAGAACGCCACGATGCGCAACATCCCTTTGGTATCATCTTTGTATCATGTCAGAAGTCAAGCCCGCAGAAAGTGCTTCCGCGGCGAAAGTGGTCGTCAAGTTCCTCGTCAACGGCGAGGAGGTTGGCTCACTGATGCTGGCGCCAAAGCGGTTCAGCACCGGCAGCGTTGGGTTCTTCGCCAATGGCAAGATCTCCCTAGGTGATGATGCTGAGCGCGGCTACCAGGCGCAGGTTCAGCTCGTGCGCATCGGCAGCAAGGAGACCAAATAGGGTAGGAGAAAGGCGCGATGAGAATCCTCGTCACCGGCGGTGCCGGTTTCATCGGCTCGCATTTGTGCGAGCGCTTGATCGCGGATGGGCATGAAGTGATTGCGATGGATAACTTCATCACCAGCTCGCGCAATAACATTGTCCATCTTATCGGTCATCCGCGGTTTGAGTTCATCGAGTGTGACATCATCGAGTCGTGCTGGGTGCAAGGGCCGCTGGACGCAGTGATGAACCTGGCCTCGCCGGCCAGCCCCGTGGGCTATCTCGATCACCCCATAGAGACCATGCTGGTCGGCTCACATGGCACGCACAACGCGCTTGAGCTGGCGCGCCGCAAGGGGGCGCGCTTCTTACAGGCCAGCACGAGCGAGGTCTATGGCGACCCCCAGGAGCACCCGCAGCGCGAGAGCTACTGGGGACACGTCAATCCAATCGGCGTGCGCTCGGTGTACGATGAGGCGAAGCGCTTTGCCGAGGCGTTGACGATGGCTTATCACCGCCAGTTTGGCGTGCCCACGCGCATTGCTCGCATCTTCAACACATACGGCCCGCGCATGGACATCGCCGATGGCCGGGTGGTGCCCAACTTCATCGCCCAAGCGGTGCGCAACGAGCCGATCACCGTATACGGTGATGGCAGCGCCACCCGTGCGTTCTGCTACGTGACCGACTTGGTGGATGGGCTGGTGCGCCTGCTGTGGAGTGATGAGGTGATGCCGGTGAACTTGGGCAACCCTCACGAGATGACGATCCTGGAGTTCGCCCAGGCGGTGAAGGCTGCCGCCGGCCCGGAGTGCACCAGCGAGATCGTGTTCTGCCAGCCCAGGAAGGAGCGCATCGCCGATGACCCGCAGCGCCGCCGGCCCGACATCACGCGCGCGCAAACCATTCTCGGCTGGGAGCCGCGCGTCCCGCTGGAAGAAGGGCTGCGCCAGACGATTGACTACTTTCGCGCGCTGGTTCAGCAGCCGGCCTGAGCGGTCAGCGCGTCGGCCGGTCGTCTTCGCCAACGCGCTTGATCTGTTCCAGCCCTCTCACGGCATCCCAGATGCGGTTGATGCTCAACATCCCGTTGACCAGAGGGGTGAACAGCGACAAACGGTAGGCGATCACGTCGTCGCGCAGGCGGTCTAGCTCCTCGGTCAGCACCTGCTGCATGCGCTGCGTGATCAACCGCGCGTCCGGCAGGCCAGACGCATCGCGCGACCAGGCGGGGTCATCCCGCCGGATGACGAGGGGCCGGCCGACGCTGATGAACGCATCCGGCTTTTGTTCGCCGATGAACTCATAGCGCAGGGCCAGTGGGTAGAGCGCGCACGCGCCAGCCGCACTCGCTACCTTGCTGGCGATCCGCCCGGCGCCTTGATAGAAGACGAGCGGCCGAACGTCGTTGGCGCGGATCTCTCCCTGGGGAAAGATCAGCAAGGAGCGGCGCGCGCCTTCGGTCAGGCGCTGGATGGCGTAGTTGATGCTCTCCACGGCGCTGCGCGGGTCGCGGCGATTGACGGAGAACGCCCCGCACCAGCGAAAGAACCGATAGCGCGACAGTTGCGTGTCCTCGACCATCACATAGCCATCGGTGTGCCAGCACTCTTCGTTCAGCGCCATCGCCAGATGGGCATCCCACCAGGCGCTATGGTTGCCGAACATAATGATCGGCGGCGAATCCGGCCCGGGCGCGGGCGCGGCCTGGCGCAGATAGACGCGATGGAATGATGTTATCAGCGGCAGCTTGACGAGCGTCAGATAGATGACTCGGTTGAGCAGCGGATGTTTGCGCGCAGTGATCACGGCTGGGCTTGATGTTACTCAAGCCCAGGGGACTTGACGAGATGCGACAAGTTCTTTTTAATACACCACATTACCGAAACGAGAGCAAAGAGGAG
The DNA here is from genome assembly GCA_034434555.1 of Candidatus Roseilinea sp. GTDB lineage: Bacteria > Chloroflexota > Anaerolineae > J036 > Brachytrichaceae > JAAFGM01. Next base: position 8,691 of record DAOTYZ010000258.1, on the reverse strand, counting down.
AGGACAATATGTTGAAAGGACGACTCACTTTATCTCGCCTGATGGTGGCGGCAACCATTGGGCTGGTTGCCTGCGCTGTGCCTGCCACGCCGGCTGCGCCGGCGCAGCCGACCGCAGCGCCTCAGCCGAGCGGCTTGCCCGACTTGGGCGGTCGGGAGATCGTGATCGCGATCGAGAATGCTTATATCCCGTTCAACTACATCCGCTTGGACAACGGCCAGGCCGAGGGCTGGGATTACGATGCGCTCGCCGAGATCTGCCGGCGACTGAACTGCAAGCCGGTCTTCCGCGAGATTGCTTGGGATGGCATGATCGCCGCGGTGGCCGCCGGTCAATTCGACATGGCTGCCGATGGCATCACCATCACCGAGGAGCGCAAGAAGAGCGTGGACTTCTCGGATGGCTACATCAAGGTTGACCAACGGCTGGTGGTGCGGATAGACGAGAATCGCTTCTCCACGGTGGAGGAGTTCAAGAACGGCAACTTCAAGCTGGCCACGCAGAAGGGCACCACGAATTACGATGAAGGCATCAAGCTGGTGGGCGAGGCGCGCGTGATCGCCTTCGATGAGTTTGGCCAGGCCATTCAGGCAGTGATCGCCGGCGATGCCGACGCCGCGATCATTGACGACGTGGCCGGCCAGGGCTATGTGGGCGTGAACGCCGATAAGCTCAAACTGCTTGAGGGCATCGTCAGTGAAGGCCAGGAGCTGGGCTTCATCTTCCCCAAGGGCAGCGATCTGGTCGGGCCGATCAACGCTGCGCTGAAGTCCATGCGCGAGGACGGCACCTTGCAGCGCCTGCAGGAGAAATGGTTCCCCAAGGGCCGCCAGGTGATCACCTACGACGAGATCGGCCCCGGCGCGTATGACAATCCCACCCCGACGCCGAATCCATAACCGTTTGGTGATCTGAACCGCAGATGAGTGGCGCACGATCGGCCGTCCGGCCGGTTGTGCGCCGACCTTTATGCCATGTCAATCAGCACCGAGCGTTTGCCGGCGGGTGAGCGGTCGCTGACAGAGCGATTTGTCGGGCGCGCTGCCCGGTGGCCGTGGTGGTTGCTGGTCATCGCGCTGGTGGGGGTGTTGATCGCCTGGAACGCGCTGACCAGCGAGCTGTATTCGGCGATCTTCAGCCGGCTCACGCTGGGCATCGGCGTGACCATCTTCACCACGTTGGTCGCTTATAGCCTGGCGCTGGTCATCGGGTTGCTGGCCGGCTTGGGGCGCGTGTCCGGCAACCCCGTCGTCTTCAACATCGCCACGCTCTACGTGCAGGTGATCCGCGGCGTGCCGATCCTGGTGCAATTGTTGGTGATCGCCTTCGTCATCGTGCCCGTGCTGATTGACGGCGTCAACAACCTGGGCGCGCTCGTGGCACCGTTGATCGGCGAGCCGAACTTCCTCACCCAGACCAGGCCGCAAGACGTGCCCTTCCTCACCCGCTGCGTCATCGCGCTGGCGATCGCCTATGGCGGCTTTCAGGCCGAGACCTTCCGGGCCGGCATTCAGTCCATCAGCAAAGGGCAGATGGAAGCAGCGCGCTCGTTGGGGATGAGCTATGTGCAGGCCATGCGCTACATCATCCTGCCGCAGGCGATCCGGCGCGTCTTGCCGCCGTTGGGCAACGACTTCATCGCCATGCTCAAAGACTCATCGCTGGTTTCCGTGTTGGGCGTGCGCGACATCACACAAGAGGCGCGCTTATACGCAGCGGCCTCGTTTCGCTATATGGAGACCTATGTGTCATTGGCCTTCTTCTACCTGGCCATGACCATTCTGCTCTCGCTCGGTGTGAGATGGCTGGAGAACCGGCTCAACAGTCATGGGCGAGGACAAGGATGAGCATGGTCGCTGCGCCGCCGACCGGTGATCCGTCGGCGATGATCATCATCAAGAATCTGGTCAAGGAGTTCCACGGCCTGCGGGCGGTGGACGATGTGAGCTTGACCGTGGCGCGCGGCAAAGTCACGGTGATCATCGGCCCCAGCGGCAGCGGCAAGAGCACCTTGCTGCGTTGCATCAACCACCTAGAAGTGCCGACCAGCGGCGACATCTGGGTGGATGGCATTCACTTGACGCACCACGCAAAGGATATTAACGCGGTGCGGGCTGAGGTGGGGATGGTCTTTCAGCAGTTCAACCTCTTTCCCCACCTGACTGCGCTACAAAACGTCATGCTGGCCCAGCGGGTGGTGCGCAAGCGCAGCGAGGCCGAGGCGCGCGAGATCGCCATGCAGCAGCTCGCCCGCGTGGGCATCCCGGAGAAGGCCAACGCTTACCCCGCGCAGCTCTCCGGCGGTCAGCAGCAGCGCGTGGCGATCGCCCGCGCGCTGGCGATGAACCCCAAGATCATGCTCTTTGATGAACCGACCAGCGCCCTTGATCCGGAGATGATCAAGGAAGTGCTGGACGTGATGCTGGAGTTGGCCCGCAGCGGCATGACGATGGTCGTTGTGACGCACGAGATGGGGTTTGCGCGCAACGCCGCCGATGAGGTGGTGTTCATGGACCGCGGTCGGATTGTCGAGCAAGGCCCACCGGATGTCTTGTTCCGGCAGCCGCGCGAGGCCCGCACGCGGGCTTTTCTGAGCCAGATCTTGCGCTGAAGCGCGTATGGCCGCGCGGTTTCACGCGCTTTCGCGCCCCAGTTTCTCGACGCGCATCTCGATCTTCCGGTCTGGCCGCAGCGTGATCTGGGGACTGATGCCCACCGGCGATGTGTTGACGAGCGCAAGCCGGATGTGGCGCGCGAATGTGCTCACGACCAGTTGGCCTTCCATGATCGCAAACTGACCGCCGATGCATGTGCGCGGGCCGATGCCGAAGGGGATATAGGCCGCCCGCGGCAGCTTTTGTTCATTCTGTGGGGCAAAGCGCTCTGGATCAAAGCGCTCCGGATCGGGGAAGATGCGCGGATTGCGATGCACGCTATAGGGCGAGATCATCACCCACGCGCCGGCTGGGATGGTCCGGTCGCCGATCTGCACGTCGCGGATCGCTTGCCGACCGATCGTAAAACCGCCGGGGTACAAGCGCATCGCCTCCTTGTAAACTTGCAGCGTGTAAGGCCGCGGCGCGGCCACCAGGTCGGCATCGCCAGCTTGCCGCGCTTCCTCCTCCAATCTGCTGCGCACATCCGGACGTTGCGCGACCAGATAGAACAACCACGTCAGCACCGTGGCCACGGTCTCGTGGCCGGCGACGAACATGGTCAACACCTCGTCGCGCACTTCTTCATCGGTCAGCGCCTGGCCGTCTTCGGTCTGCGCGGCCAGCAGCATCCCCAAGAAGTCTGTGTGTTCGCCCTGCGGTTGGCGGCGGCGCTCGGCGATCAGGTTGCGCACGACGGCGTCCACGCGCGCGATGGCGGCCAGGGCGGCGCGGTTGCGACGCGCCAGCGACCCGATTAACGGCAGGGTGACCCGGCTGGATAGCCTGTTGACGTATTCCAGCGCCGTGTCAATATCCTGGCTGAGGCCGCTGACGATCTCGTTTAAGTCGCGCGAGAAGAGCGCGCGCCCGACGATGGTGAGCGTCAGGCGCTTCATCTCATGCTCCAGGTCAATTACCTCGCCGTCGCGCCACCGCGTTAAGGCTTCCTTGGCCGAGCGGATCACGATGTCTTGGTAGGATAAGATGCGCCGCTGGTGAAAGGCCGGCGCGGCCAGCCGGCGATGCTTGATCCACGTCGGGCCATCGCTGACCAGCAAACCCTCGCCGGTGAGGACGTGCAGCGTCCTCACCGCCGGCATTTTGCGAAAGCTGGTCGCCTTCTCGACCAGGATGGCGTAGATCCATTCCGGCTGGTTGACGCAGATGATATGCACCGGGCCGGCTCTGAATTGTCCGATGTCCTGCGCGGTGCAACTGAGCTTGAGCAGAAATGCGCTGGGGCTTTTGAGGACTTCGCGCAGGCTCGAGGGCCGATAGGCCCAGGACAAGATGGGAATAGGGCGGGTGTTCACGACACAAAGCTGTTAGAGAGGCTCAACTCGCGCCGGCGACGGCGAGGATCGCGCGCCGGACCAGGACGCGCGCCATCTCCTTTCGATATTCGGCGCTGCCCAGCCAGTCGCCTGGCGGGTCGAGCAGGGCCATCTGCGCCTCCATCTCCCCATCTAGCCAGTCGGCCAGGCGCTTCTTCTCCAAGCCGAACTCGAGCCGGCTCAGGCGGATCGGGGTCGCGGCCACGCCGCCGATGGCGATGCGCACGTGTCCGGCGATGCCGTCTTTCATCGCAAAGGCAGCCACGGCGCAGACGATGGGGTAATCGCGCGGTGTACGCGCCACGCGCGCGTAGTGGCTGCGGGTGTCGGGGCTGGGCAGGGGCATGCGCACCTCCGTGATCAGCGTCCCTTCATCCAGGATTTGGCGGCGGTAGGCCAGGAAGCCGGCCAGCGGGAGCACCTTCCAGAAATCCCTTGGGTCGTCGGCTTGTTTGGTTTTGTCTTTTGCGCCGGCGATCACCACCTCCGCGTCGCAGGCGAGCAGCGCGGTGACCAACGGCGAGGCAGCATCGGCGGTGACGATCGCGCCGCCGATCGTGGCGCGGTTGCGGATGTTCAGGCCCGACATGGCCTGTGCCGTCTCGCTGATCACGCGCAGCGCGCTTGTGCGCAATTGCTCACTCTCCACGAGCTGTTGGTGGGTGACCGCCGCGCCGATCCGCACCAGGTTACCTTCGACCAAGATGCGGTTTAGCCCCAAGTCGGCGATGTCCACGACGGCTTCAACATCGCGGGGCGCTTCCCCGACCAGCCAGGTGCCGCCGTTCAGCACGACGGTGCGCGGCTGTTTGCGTTGGAGCAGGGCAACCGCCTCTGTTAAATCTTTAGGTCGGTGATACTCCTTCAGATTGAGCATGGCTGCGTTATACCTTGCCTTCATAAATCATCAGCCCGATGCCGCGCAGGCCGATGATGCGGCCAACCGCTGCGCCGCAGGTCTGCACAGGGAAGCGCTGTATCCTGGGGAAGACCTCGCGCAGCGCTTCGGCCAGCGCCTGTGTGCGCTCGTTGGGGTGTGGCGAGAGCTGGACGATGGCGAATTGGGCGTCCTCCTCGAACTCGCTGGCGAACTCGACGATGCGCTCGATTCCGCGCTCGAAGCTGCGCACTTTCTCCGCCGCGATCAGGTCGCCCTGTTCAATGGATAGACACGGCACGACCTGGAGCATTTCGCCGAGCAGGGCCTGGGCCGGCCGCAGGCGTTTGCTGTGTTGCAGATACGCCATGTCGTCGGAGATGAAGATGCCAAAAGCGTCCTGCATCAACCCCCGCAGGCGGGTGACGATCTCCATCGCCGGCAGGTTGCGCTTGGCCAGCGTGATGGCTGCCTGCACCAGTGCGTTGAGGCCCATCGCCATCGTTTGCGAATCCAGGATGTGAATCTCGCACTGACCGAGAAACGGTTGGCGGGCCTGTAGGGCGTGTTTCACCGTTTGGCTGAGCGGGGAAGCGATGTGGATTGAGATGACCTCTGCGCGGCTGTGGGCCAGCAGCTCATAAGCGCGGGCAAACTCCTCCACGCTGGGGGCTTCCACGTCAAAAGGCTGCTTAGCCTGGCTGGCTTTGACGGCCAGCTCAGCCTCGCTCAGATCGACATCCTCCTGATAGCAATCCGCGCCGAAGCGCACGCGGTGGGGCAGGATGATCACGCCGTTGGCCTCGGCCCAGGCGCGCGGCAGGCGGGCGGCGCTGTCGGTGACGATGCGAACCGCTGCTGGACGACGGGCAGCCATGCGTCACTCGATGCTGATGACGAAGTAGTAATGGGGCTGATCGCCGGCAATTAGCTCCACCTGCTGCGCTGGATAGTCTTGTTGAACCACCTCAGCGATGGCCTGGGCATCCGCCTGGGACAGGCCGTTGCCGTAGAAGAGCGTGATCAGCTCATACTTGTCGGCGTCGGCGCGGCGCAGCAGCGAGCGCAGGGCGTCGGCGATGGTGTCCGCGGCCACGACCAGCTTGTCGTCGAGCAGCCCGATGATTTGGCCGGCGCGGATGTTCAACCCGTCTATCGTCGCGTCGCGCGTGGAGACGGTGATCTCGCCGGTGAGCACGCGCTGCGCTGATTCGCGCATCCCTTCGGCGTTCTCGGCAGCCGAAGCTTGGGGGTTGAACGCGATGGCCGCGGCGATGCCCTGTGCGATGGTCCGCGTCGGCACGACGTAAACCTGCGCCTCGCTGAGCGCCGCGGCCTGTTGGGCGGTCATGAGGATGTTGCTGTTATTCGGCAGCAGGATCGCGCTGCGCGCGTTGGCCTGCTGGATGGCGGTCAAGAAGTCCTCGACGCTGGGGTTCATCGTCTGGCCGCCCTCGACCACCACGCGCACGCCGGCTTCCTTCAACACGCGCGCGATGCCTTGGCCGGATGCCACTGCGACCACTGCCACTTCAACCGGCGGCAATATCTCCTTGCCCCGCGCCGTCTGCTGTTCGGCGAACGCCTCGGACTGGGCCTGCATGTCCTCCACCACCACGTCGCGCAGCGAGCCAAGCCGCGCGCCGTAGCTCAGCGGGATGCCCGGATCGCTGACGTGGACATGGACCTTGACGATGTTCTCGTCGCCGAGCACCAGCGGACATTCGCCCATCGCTTCGATGTCCGCGCGGATTCGTTCCACGTCCAACTGCTGGCCGGGGCGGGCGTAGATCAAGTACTGCACGTCGTAACCCCAGCCGCCTTCGTGTTCCAGATGCACTGTGGCGCTTGTACGGTTGTTGCGCACAGCGGATGCCTCCTCTTCTATTGGCATATCGTTCGCCAGCCGCCACATGCCCTCTAGGATGACGAAGAGGCCGTAGCCACCGGAGTCAATCACGCCGGCTTCTTTGAGGATCCTGAGCAGGTTGGGCGTGCGCTGGACCGACGCATAAGCGGCCTCCTTGGCGGTTGTCAGCAATTGACGCAGGTCATGGGTGTGTTGGGCTGTGGCTTCGACGGCTTCGGCTGTCTCGCGCGCCACGGTCAGGATGGTGCCTTCCACAGGCGTGCTCACCCCGCTGTAGGCCGTCTTGACCGCTTCTTTCATCGCTGCGACCAGGTCTTGGGCGTCGCAGATCTCCTTGCGGTCCAGCGAGCGCGCAAACCCGCGCCACAGTTGGGAGAGGATGATCCCGGAGTTGCCCCGCGAGCCGCGCAGCGCGCCGTTGGAGACGGCGCGGGCGACCAGGCCGATGTTCGGCTCGTCCAGGTTTGCGATCGCCTCCCAGGCCGAGCGCATGGTGTGCATCATGTTGGTGCCGGTGTCGCCGTCGGGCACTGGGTAGACGTTATAGCCGTTTACCACTTCCTCGTGCTGTCGAAGCCATAAATAAGCTGCCCGCACTAGCTCCTTCAGCCGTCGTCCGTCCACCGTTAGCCCTGGCCGTGAGCGCGCCCTGCCGGAAAGCGTCGCTAGGCGCTCGTCTTGCTGTGTATTTGGCTCGCCCATATCCACTTACATGCCCTCAAGGATGGTTCTGCTCAATCTGCGTGCGTCACGCGCAGGCCCGTCACGTGGACGTTTACCGCGTCCACGCTGTAGCCGGTGCTCCGTTCGATGTTGTAGCGCACCTGGTGCTGTAAGCTGCTCGTCACGGCGGGGATGCGCACGCCATATTCAGCGATGATGTGAATGTCTATCGTCACGCGCTTGTTATCGGTAAGCCGGTCCTCTCGCAATTGAATCTCCAAGCCACGCCGAGGGTCGGTGTGGGTGCAATCGAAGCCGGTGAAGCGCGAGGCGATCCCCACGACGCCATACGTGCTCAGCGCCGCGTTGAGGGCGAGCGTGAACACCACCCGCGGCGCGATCACGATAGCGCCGCTGACCTTTGCATGACCCTCTTCCTGCTCAGGATTCGATGGTGTGTGCATGGTAGAATCTCAGGCCATTAACGGTAGAAGATTTTAAATCAAGCCCAGATAGGAGCAGCGGTCAATGGCAAAGTGTGTGCTGACTGGCAAGAAGACGAGCTTCGGGCATTCGCGCTCGTTCTCATTTAAATTGACCAACCGCAAGTGGAAGCCGAACTTGCAGCGCCGCCGCATGCTGATCAACGGCCGCATGCAGACGGTGATGATCTCCACCAAGGCGCTGCGCACGCTGGTCAAGACGAGCGGCAAGTAACGGCATCTCCTTCGTGAGCGTGATCGGCGAGGCGAATGGACGGCAGTTCATTCGCCTTTACGTTTGCGTCGCCACCGGCCACCTGCGCGCGCAATTGCCCGCAGCCGGCTGCGATGTCTATGCCGCGCCGGACGCGCACGGTGACGGGGATGCCGGCTTGTGCCAAGGCGGCCCGAAACGCGCCGGTGCTCGCCCGGCTCGCAGCGTGTCCTGCGTATCCCTCGGTCGGGTTGAGCGGGATTAAATTGACGTGCACCAGATTCACCCCCGGCCTGGGGTTGGTCTTGCGCACCAGCTCGACGAGCGCTCTCGCCTGCTCCCGACTGTCGTTCACCTGGTCAATCAGCGCCCATTCGTAGCTCACCCGGCGGTGGGTGCGCGCGATGTATTCGCGCGTCGCCTTGACCAGCTCGGCCAGCGGATAGCGCTGGTTGATGGGCACCAGCCGGTTGCGCAGGTCATCGGTGGCGGCGTGGAGCGAGACGGCCAGGTTCACCTGGCTGCCTGCCTCGGCAAAGCGGCGGATGCCGGGGACCAGCCCGACGGTGGAGAGGGTGATCTTGCGCGCGCCCA
>DAOTYZ010000257.1:0-2575 GCA_034434555.1 Candidatus Roseilinea sp. | reverse complement strand
CTTCATCGAGTCCGCCCGCGCGCTGGGGGCGAACAACCTATGGATCATCGGGCGGCATGTCGTGCCCAATGCCTTTCCCCCGTTGATCGTGGCCTACACGCTCTCGCTGGCCGAGGGCCTGACCGCCGAGGTGGCGTTGAGCTTCCTGGGTCTGGGCATCACCGACCCAACGCCCACCTGGGGCAACATGCTGAACTTCTCCACGCAGTTCATGCTCACCCACCCCTGGGCACCGCTGATCCCCGGCATCCCCGTCGTCCTCAGCTCGCTGGCCTTCAACTTCATCGGCGATGGCCTGCGCGACGCGCTCGACCCGCGGTTGAAGATGTAGCTGCGCTTTGCGATTGGCGATGACCAGGATGAATCACGACCACGCTTTCACACTTGGCGAGCCGGCCTGGGAGGTCGCGCTGTGCTTCCCCGCCCAAGGCGCCTGGTCGGAGGAAGAATACCTGGCGCTGGACGCCAAACGCCTGGTCGAGTTCGACAACGGCCATATCGAGGTTCTGCCGATGCCGTCGCGGTCACACCAACTGATCGCGCTCCTGTTCGTAAGGTTGCTTGAGGCATTTCTCCAGCGCGCCTTTCCAGGCGCGCTCGTGATGATCGCGCCCCATCCGGTCAAGCTCTGGGCCGGCAAGTTCCGCGAACCCGACGTGTTTGTGTTGCTGCCTGAGCACATCCATCGCTCGGGTGAGGCATACTGCGAGCAGCCTGACTTGGTGGTTGAGATCGTCTCTCCGGATCATCGCGCGCACGACTGGGAGGTCAAGCGCCGCGAATACGCCCAGGCTGGCATACCGGAATACTGGATCGTGGACCCACAAGCGAAGACCGTGACCGTGCTGACGCTGGCGGGCGCATCGTATCTCGTCCATGGCGAATATAGCAACGGCATGACTGCTGAATCAGCCCTGCTGACGGGCTTCCAGGTGAACGTGGATGACATTTGGCGCGCTGCGCGCATTTGAGATAATAAGATGAATGTCCAGTCGCCCGAGAGAGCGTGAGCGCCACTCCTGTGAACGGGAGCAGGCTGTCCTCCTAAGTAGGCGAGGCAGCGCAGAGATGTAGAGACAAGAGATGACGACGAAGGCAAGACTGAACGGCAGGTTAAGCTCAATCCGTCCAGCCCGGACGTCGGCATACCTCGTGGCTAACCCGAAAGCCAGACGCAATGGCAAGTCAGGCTCGGCGCTCGGAGAGCCGGTCTGGGAGATCGCGCGCTTGTTCCCCGCGCAGGGCGAGTGGACGGAGGAGCACTACTTTTCTTTGCCCGACAACACGCGAGTCGAACTTGTAGAAGGCCGGCTGGAGTGGTTGCCGATGCCGACGACGAGCCATCAGCGCATCCTGGCTTTTCTCTACGGTCTCTTGCTAGCCTTCGTCAATCGCCATTATCCGGGCGCTGAGGTGTTGTTTGCCTCGCTGCCGATCCGGTTGGGTCCGAAGACCTTGCGCGAGCCGGACATCCTGCTCGTGCTGCCGGAGCACCGCGATCGCATCCACGAGCAATACTGGGATCCGCCCGACCTGGTGATGGAGATCGTCTCCGCAAAGAACCGCGCCGCCGACATTCGCGACAAGCGCCACGAATATGCCCAGGCCGGCATCCCCGAATACTGGATCGTGGACCCACAGACGAAGACTGCGACCGTGCTAACGCTGGCAGATAAGTCGTATCGCGTCCACGGTGAATACAAGAGCGGCGAAACCGCCGAATCCGTCCTGTTGAGCGGCTTCCGGGTGGACGTGGATGACATCTGGCGCGCCGCCGGCAGCGCCGCGCCGACAGCGCGACCATCGCAGCACAAGGGCGAGAAGATATAACGCGAGGAATCGGGATGATCGCGAACGCCAACATAAAGACCGCCCCAACCAGCACAAGCAACGGTCAGTTGAACGACCTGATGCTTGAGATTCAGGGGCTTAAGACGTACTTCTACACCGAAGATGGCGTGGTCAAAGCCGTGGACGGCGTTGACCTCTACGTCCGCCGCGGTGAGACGCTCGGCATCGTGGGCGAATCGGGTTGCGGCAAGAGCGTCACCTCGCTCTCGATCATGCGCTTAATTAGCCCGCCGGGCCGAATCGTCGCTGGCAGGATCGTCTTCGACGGCGTGAACCTGCTGGAGCTGACCGAGCGCGAGATGACCAAGATCCGCGGCAATCGCATCTCGATGATCTTCCAACAGCCCACATCATGCCTGAACCCAGTCTTCAAGATCGGCGACCAAGTGGCTGAGGTGCTGCAGATCCACCAGGCGCTGGGGCGCGACGCCGGCTGGCGGCGTGCTGTGGAACTGTTGCGAATGGTGGGCATCCCCGAAGCAGCCAAGCGCGCCCACGCCTACCCGCACGAGATCTCCGGCGGCCAGGCCCAGCGCGTGATGATCGCCATGGCCCTGGCCTGCGCCCCCGAGCTGCTGATCGCCGACGAGCCGACCACTGCGCTCGACGTGACCATCCAGGCCCAGATCCTGGACCTGATGCGCGACCTCAAGGAGAAGACCGGCACGGCCATCATGCTGATCACGCACGACCTGGGCGTGGTGGCGGAGATGTGCGACCGCGT
>DAOTYZ010000256.1:0-10731 GCA_034434555.1 Candidatus Roseilinea sp. | reverse complement strand
TTCACGGCTTTGTGGCCTTGGCCGGGCTGGCCTACAACGCCGGCCCCGCCCGCGCCGCGCGCGAAGTGAACAACACATGGCAGGGCGACTATCTGCTGGCTGCGCTTCAGTACCACAAGCGCATCGGGCCAGGGATGAGTGAGGTCACCGTGCGACCTGGCGTGCCGGCAGTGGATGCCGTCACCGGCATACCCTGGACTCGCTATCCGGTGATCGCCAACGATAGCGGTAAGGAGATCTTCCAATACCTCTACCTGCGCCAGGTGCCCGGGCGCAACTTCGGCCTGTTGGACTTCATCTTTCGCCCGCAACGCCTCGCGCCACTTGGACTCTTTGACGACGATGCGCCGCCCGGTGAGGACCGCAGCGACCGCGCGCTCGTCGCCGTCAACGGCCGGTTTCACTTCATCTCGCCAGAGGAGAGACCTACTGCCATGTTCTACACACTTCCACTCTCTCAGCAGGATCCGCAATGGAAGGATATCCTGCTCGGTTTCACGACCGAGGGCCGAACAATTGGCTCGGATGGGTGCACGCTCACCTGCGTGACCATGATGGCCAACGGCTTCGGCTTTCAGGAGACGCCGGCGACCCTCAACGACAAGCTCAAGGCAATCGGCCCGAATCAGGGATTCTTCGGCGCGCTGATCGCCTGGTATGGCGTGGCGCGCGCTTTGCCTGGCTTGCGCGTGAGCAGGCTGGTGGAGTGCCGACAAACACCCGCCCCAATGGGCGACATTGATGCCGCGCTAAGCGCCGGCAGGCCGGTCATCGTCGAGCTGGATATGTCGCCCAGCCCTGGCTTTCAAAATCACTGGGTGCTGATCTATGCCCGTCAGGGCAACGACTATCTGATCCACGATCCCTGGCCGTTTCCTACGGAGCAGCGCGCCTTGCTGACCGAACGCTATGGCTTCGCCGGCCCGCCGGCCCAAATCATTACCTACTGTGCTTTCTACGACTGTAGCGTTTCTCAACCCCCAACCAATCTCTTCATCGTGGTGAACCACTCACCGGATGTGCTCGCTGTAGGAGGGCTGGCGCTGCGCGATCAACCGAGCGTGGTCGGCACACGGGTGCTCCAGCGCCTGCCGGCTGGCACAGTCCTGACGCTGCTAGAGCCGGCCAGCTCGGCCATCCAGAAGGTCGGCGTGTTCAACCAGTGGCTGAACGTCGCTGCGCCCAATGGACAGCGCGGTTGGGTGGCTGCCTGGTATGTGCATGCCCGCGAGGCGAGGGATGTGCGCGCGCTCGGCGATGCCGAGTCATCGGCCAGCGACGGGCGCGAAGATGAATCGGCAACGCAGCCGGCGCTGCGCGAACGCATCTTTGTGATGACGAGGAAATCGGCGCAGCGAGTCGCCATCTACAGCAACCCGCGCCGAAGGGAAGTGCTGGCCGAGGTGCGGGGCGGCAAAAAGCTGCCTGCGCTGGACGACGCGCAAGCCGTGGCCCGCGCGCTGAACACTGGGCAAAGCCGCTGGCTGCGCGTGCTCTTAGGGCGGCCGTTGCGCATCGGCTACGTCCAGAACAAGGACCTGGAAGCCGAGCCAAGGTTGCCGGCGCGCCGCAAGCAAAGCGCTGAACCGCGCATCGCGACGCCGTCTATCACGATCGAAGTTGACGCCCAGCCGTTGCTGCGCGTGATCGCCCAGCTTGGCTTGCGCCTGCGCACAGCGCCGAACCTCAACTCTGGCACAAAGTTGGTCTTGCCCTATGGCACGGCGCTGCTGCTGCGCGAACCGCTCGAATCGGCCCTGCCGAAGATCGGCCGGCCTGGCCAATGGTTGAGCGTTGCCACGACCTACGCCGTGGATGGCTTCGTCGCTGCCGAGTGGGTCGCGCTCCAGGGCGCAGCGCCCTCGCCGGAGGAGATCTACGCGCAGGGCGTGGCGCTGGCCAGCGTCGAAGCCCCGTTGCTGGAAGGCCCCACGACCAATAGCCACACGCGCTGGCGGGTGACGCCGGGCACGCCCCTGCGCCTGCTCAATCCGAGCGACTGGGGCAAGCTGGGCGATCATGACGCCTTCGTTGAGGTCGAGTCCTTCGCCTTCAAGCGTGGCTTTGTGCGCGGCTCGCACCTGCGCCGGCCGGACTTTCCCGATCGGCGCGTCAAAGTCGAAGACGCGCCTTTGCCCTTCGGCATCTGCGCGTGGACGTATGGCCTGCATGACCCCTACGACCAGAACTTGTTCGCCGGCAGCAATAAGACCGGCTGGGTGCTGTTCACCCACCGCGTGACCGATGGGGATGGCTTTAACTACGAGAGCTGGTCGCGCAACGGCTACGGCGTGATCGTCCGCCTCAACAACGACTACGGCGGCAGCGGCACGATCCCCGTGCCGGCGCGCTACGACGAATTCGCCGCGCAGTGCCGGCGATGGGTGCTCAACTCGCGCGGCAACCTCATCTGGGTGATCGGCAACGAGATGAACAACCCGCGCGAATGGCCAAATCAGGACCCATGGAACCCCGGCAACAACCCCGCCGATGCGATCACGCCAGAGCGATATGCAGCGTGCTTTAACAAGGTGCGCGCCGCGATCAAGAGCGTCCAGCCACGCGCGATCGTCGTCCCCGGCGCGATTGACCCCTTCCAGGGGCCGCGCCAGAGCTGCCTGGAGTACTTAGAACGCATGTTCGCCGCCATCACTGACTTGGACGGCATCGCCCTGCACTGCTACACGCACGGCTATACGCCCGACTTGGTGACCTCGCTAGAGACCTTCAAGGACGATCCGCTGCGCTGGCAGTATTACCACTTCCGGGCTTACACGACGTTCCTCGACGTCATCCCGCCCCGCCATCGCTTCAAGCCGGTGTACATCACCGAGACCAACCCGCACGGGTCGCATCCATGGAGCGGCGGGAGAAACGGCTGGGTGCAGGCGGCGTACTCGGAGATCGCGCGTTACAATGAGCAAACGCACGCTCAGCAAATCCAGTGTTTGCTGCTCTACCGCTGGTCGCGCGATGACCACTACAGCATCGTAGATAAGCCTGGCGTGCAAGAGGACATTCGCGCGACAATTCGATCAACCGATTACCGATGGAGAGGATGAACAATGGCAAGAAAGAATGGTGGTTCGTTTTTGTTGCCCAGTGAAGACCCGGTGCTGGCCGAGCTGCGCGCCATGGTGTTGCCATCAACCAGCCGGTCAGCGATGGGCCTGGATTCTGCCGCCAAAAACTTTAGCGGCCCAACAGTAGGCGATGCGCTGAAAACCTTTATCAGTCAGCTCGCGCTGGCGATTGAGCGCCTGGGACATGACGTCACCAGCCTCGAGGTATGCACCTACACCTCCGATGACCTCAATCAGGTTCAGTACGACCCGACCACGGGACGCTTTAGCGGGCCGGTCAACGCGCGGGTCGTCACGCGCATCGCCTTCGATGGCGACGTTCAAGTTGTGGTGCCACATCGGGAAGGCGATCTGAATGAGGGGCTGTGGGTGCTGCACCTGGCGATGGTGCGCGAGGCGCAGAACCAGCGCGCACAATTCCTCAGCTCGATGGCCGACTTGGCTGCCAAGATCATCGGCTTGTTTGGTCGGCGATAATCCCTGCGCATCACCCTGGCGATAAATGAACATCGCTCAGGACCTGTTCGGCGTCTGGACGCTGAGTAGTGCGCAGCGCTCCAGCGTTGATTCGTCAGCCGTGCACGCGCTCTGGCGGTTGGAGCTTCCTACCGACCACGAGGCTGCGATGAATGCGCTGGACATCCATGCGTTCACCTTGCTTCTCGACCGCGATGGCATCCTCGAATCCGCCAAGCGGCTATACCACTTCGTAGATAGCTGGGTGTTCGACCAGCCTACTGAGGCAGAAGCACGCATCGAGACAGCCGGCAGCCCAGAGTACTTGCTGGCCGAAGCGATAGATAGCCTGCGCAGCACACAGGCGCGAGGCATCATCCGCGATATTCCGGACATCGTCGAGGAGTTCCAGGCCTTCCTCAGCCGCGTCCACGCCTTTCTGAGCAACTATGCGGTGATCGAGACCGCGTCAAACGGCACGCTGCTCGCCCGCACGTGCGTGAGCTGGAGCGGGGATTTCACAAGCTGGTGCCGTGAGGATCTGACGGCCGATCAGGCGCTCCAGCATGTATACAGCATGCGGGTAGCGATTCAGCGTCGCCGCATGCTCGTCCAGTTGCTCAGTGTCGTCATCGCTGCCGCTGCGGACATTGGGATGCGGGTGGGGACGCCCGGCGGCGTGCTGCTCGCCCTACCGGCGATCTGGCGCTTCATCCGCATGGTGGCCGACGAGTATCGGCGGGCACAAGCGCAGGGCCTCGGCTTGTGAACGATTATCTGCTCGGCTTTCGCTGCGCGTCCTGCGGCGCAAGCTACGCGCCTGATCAGGTCACATACACCTGTCCGCGGGACGGTGGCAACCTGGACGCAGTGTATGACTATGCGCGCATGGCGCGCGAACTCGACCCTTGGCAGATCGTGCGCCGTCCGGATCGGTCAATTTGGCACTATGCCGAGCTTTTGCCCGTTTGTCCGGATGCCCATTTGCCCACGCCGCTCAGCACGCTGGGGTGGTCGCCGCTCTATCGCGCGCCGGCTCTGGAGCGCGCCTTGGGCTTGCGCGCCGTCTGGCTGAAGGATGATTCGCGTCTGCCGAGCGCCTCGTTCAAAGACCGCGCCAGCGCGATGGTCATCGCGCACGCCCAGGCGCTGGGGATCAAGACGATCTGCGTGGCCTCCACTGGCAACGCCGCTGCTGCCTTAGCGGCGCTGTGCGCGGGCAGCGACCTGCAAGCGGTGATCTTCGTGCCTGAGCACACGCCGGAGGGCAAACTGGCCGGCATGCTGATCCACGGCGCGCGCGTGTACCTGGTGCACGGCTCGTATAACGACGCCGTCGCGCTGGCCGAAGAGGCCTGTCGGGTGTTTGGTTGGTACAACCGCAGCACCGGCTTTAATCCATATACCCGCGAGGGCAAAAAGACCGCCGGCTTCGAGATCGCCGAGCAGCTCGCCCAGGCTGACCGACAGCGCGCCGTCCCCTTCCGCGCTCCCGACGTGGTGATCGTGCCGGTCGGCGACGGCAATATCATCAGCGGCGTCTACAAGGGCTTTGATGAGCTGCGCGCGCTGGGCTGGGTTGACCGCCTGCCGCGCTTCATCGGCGTGACGGCAGCGCTCTCC
This sequence comes from Candidatus Roseilinea sp., assembly GCA_034434555.1. Classification (GTDB taxonomy): domain Bacteria; phylum Chloroflexota; class Anaerolineae; order J036; family Brachytrichaceae; genus JAAFGM01. Next base: position 5,569 of record DAOTYZ010000256.1, on the reverse strand, counting down.
CCCTCGCTCTATCGCGCTTGGCAACGCGGGGATGAGACGTTCGAGACCATCCCCTCGCGCACGATCGCCGGCGGCATCGGCACCGACCGGCCATGCGACGGGGTGATGGCCCTGCGCGCTGTGCGCAACAGCGGCGGGGTGCTGATCGAAGCCAGCGACGAGGAGATGCTCGACGGGGTGCGCGTCCTGGCTGAAAGCGCCGGCGTCTTCGTCGAGCTGTCCTGCGCCGCCGCGTATGTCGGGCTGGTCAAAGCCCGCCAGATGGGGCTGATCGCGCCTGACGAAGAAGTGGTGCTCCAGCTCACCGGCAGCGGCTTTAAGGACCTCCGCGCCGCGCTGCGCGCTGCCGGCCAGCCTATCCCCATCCGTTCGCTGGCCGACGTGCATCCTTGATGCTCGGCGACATCCTGCGCTGGTATCTCTGGGTTCAGGCCTTTGCCCTCGGCGGCTGGCTGATCGCTTCGCGCTGGTTGGCCGGCCTGCCCGACCGCGGCTACGGCATCAGCAAAGTGGTCGGCCTGGTCGTGGGCGGGTTCGCCTACTGGGCCGGCGTCACGCTGGGGCTTTCTGGCAATCACAGCGGCGCGGCATTGTTGGCCTTGGCTGCAGTTTGGTTGATCGGCCTCTGGTTGCGCAGAGCAGCGACCGATCCGTTTCCGCCTTTGCCATACCTTGCCGTGGTTGAACTCCTCTTTGCGCTGGCCTTCGCCGGCTGGAGCCTGGTGCGCGCCTACAGCCCGGAGATCACCAGCGCAGGCGGCGAGAAGTTCATGGAGGCGATGATGATCAACGCCATCCTGCGCAGCCCCGCCTTCCCGCCGAACGACGCCTGGCTGGCCGGCTACCCACTCAGCTACTACTACTTCGGCTACCTGATCTTCGCCATGCTGATCTTGCTCAGCGGCGTGCCCTCGGCAGTGGGCTTCAACCTGGGCGGGGCGATGATCTTCGCGCTCACCGTCGTCGGCGCGTTCAGCCTGGGCTATAACCTGCGCGCCGGCCTCGCGCCGCAGGCGCGCCCGTCGCGCGCTGCCCTTGCCGCCGGCCTATTGACGGCAGCGATGCTCGCCCTGATGGGCAACCTGGGCGGCGTGCTGGGGCTGCTCAATTGCGCCGACGCGCTGCCCGCCGCGTTTTGGGCCTGGCTGGACGTGCGCGAGACGGCGACGCGCAGCTATGCCTGCGACGGCTTGATCCCGCGCGAGTTCTATGGCTGGTGGTGGGATTGGTCGCGGGTGGTCAAAGACACAACGCCTGATGGGCGCTATCAGGAGACGATCACGGAGGTGCCCATCTTTAGCTTTGTGCTGGGGGATAACCATCCGCACGTGATGGGTCTGCCGTTGGCGATGCTGGTCTTGAGCCTGGCTTTCGCCGCGCTGTGCCCGGCGCAGGCGCAGTCAACTCCGGCGCAGGCAGGAGCAAGCTTTGCGCTGACGGCGGTCACGCTGGGCGGGCTGGCGTTTATGAACACGTGGGATTGGCCGATCTACAGCCTGATCTTCATCGCGGCAAACGTGCTGGGCAGCCCGCGGCTGCTCCCTGCCCTGGCGCGGGGCGCCGGCGCGCTGGCGCTGGGCTATGCGCTCTACCTGCCCTGGCAATTCACCTTCGCTTCGCAAGCCAGCGGGATCGGGATCAACCTGTTCAACAGCACGCGCCTGACCCACTTCGGGCTGCTCTTCGCGCCGTTCTTGGCGGCTGGGCTGGGCTTCTTGGCCTGGGCAACGCGCGCGCCAACGGGCCGCGTGCTCGGCAGCGCGGTTGGCCTGGCCGGCCTGACGATCGCTGCCGGCATCCTCGGCACGGCGACCATCGGCCTGCTCTCGCCCCAGGGCCGCGTGCTCTTCGAGGCGTGGCAAACGACCGGTTCGGTGTTGGGCTACCCCGGCGCGCTGGTGACGCAGCGATTGATCGCGCGCGCGATGTCGCCGTGGACGATCCTGCTGCTGGCCGGCATCGCTGCCTGGAGCGCGATGGTGATCGCCAACCAGCGAGAGGTTGCCCATTCGCGCTTCGCCGGCGACAGGTTCGCGTTGCTGCTGTTCGCCGCTGGTGCATTGCTGGCGCTGGTCGTGGAGTTTGCCTTTGTGCGCGACCTGTTCGGCACGCGCATGAACACCGTGTTTAAGTTCTACTATCAGGCGTGGACGCTCTGGGCGATCGCCGGCGGATATGCCATCACACGCCTGTTGAGCGCGTCACCCTGGCTTTACCGCGCGCTCGGCGCGCTGGCGCTGTGCGCGGTCGCGCTGGGGATGGCCTATCCGCCGATGGCCATCTACGCGCGCAGTGATGGGTTTCGCAAAGCGCCGACGCTGGACGGCGCGGCCTACTTGCGAACGCAGCACGCCGAGGACGCTGCGTTGATCGCCTGGCTGAATACCAACATCCAGGGCGCGCCGCGCATCCTGGAAGCGCCGCCGGATGGCGCGTTCGGCGCGTATGCTTACGAGGGCCGCGTAGCGACGTTTACCGGCCTGCCGACGGTCCTCGGCTGGGGCGGCCATCAGCACCAATGGCGCGGGCGCACCGACATCCAGGCCGAGCGCTTCCCGCTCATTGAGCAGCTCTACAACACCCCAGATCCCACAGAAGCGCGCGCGCTGCTGCGCCAGTTTGGGATTACATACGTCGTCATCGGCCAAGTCGAGCGAGCGCGCTTTTCAGCAGATGGCCTGGACAAGTTCGAGGCGCTCTGCGCGTCGGTCTTCCGGGTTGGCCAGAGCGCCGTCTATCATTGCCCCTAGCGAATTCCAGATGGCCTTCTTCGATCTCCCCCTCGACCAGCTCAAGACGTATCTGCCAGCGCGTGAGGAGCCGCCGGACTTCGACACCTTTTGGCAGCGCACGCTGGCGGAGGCGCGCGCGCACCCGCTGGACGCGCGCTTCGAGCCGGCTGACTTCGGCTTGCGCACCGTGGAGACGTTCGACGTGACGTTCAACGGCTACAGCGGCCAGCCGATCAAAGGTTGGCTGATCCTGCCGAGGCAGCGCGCTGGCAAGCTGCCCTGCGTGGTGGAGTTCATCGGCTATGGCGGCGGGCGCGGCTATCCCACGGCCTGGCTGCTGTGGAGCGCGGCCGGCTACGCTCACCTGGTGATGGACACGCGCGGCCAGGGCAGCGCATGGAGACATGGCGACACGCCGGACCCGGAGATCGAGGGCAGCAACCCGCACTACCCCGGCTTCATGACGCGCGGCGTCCTGCGCCCGGAGACATACTACTATCGGCGCGTGTTCACCGACGCTTGTCGCGCCATCGAGGCCGCGCAGGCTTTCGACGGAATTGACCCATCACGCATCGCTGTCACCGGCGCGAGCCAGGGCGGGGGCATCACCATCGCTGCCGCCGCGCTCTCGCCGGCGGTCAAGGTCGCCATGCCCGACGTGCCCTTCCTCTGTCACTTTCGCCGCGCTGCGACGCTGACCGACGCCAACCCTTATCAGGAGCTACAACGCTATTTGACGACCCACCGCGACAAGGTGGAGCAGGTCTTTGCGACGCTCAGCTACTTCGACGGGATGCACTTCGCCGCCCGCGCGCAGGCCCGAGCGCTGTTCTCGGTCGCGCTGATGGATGAGGTGTGTCCGCCTTCCACCGTGTTCGCGGCTTATAACCACTGGGCCGGCGAGAAGACGATTCGCGTGTATGAGTTTAACCACCACGAAGGCGGCGGCGAACATCAGGTCGTGGAGAAGGTCAGGTTTCTGCAGGCGATGTGGCCTGTGGACTGACAAGCGCGCTGCCGGTTAAGCCGCCAGCAGGGGCGCGGAGCACGCGCAACGTCCTAGTAGCCGTCTAGAAGGCATCGCCCCGCGTCCGTGTTATTGGCGAACGCACTTTGATCTCACGGGGCGCATTCAGGCATAGCGGCTCAGGCTGCTCACCGGTTGTCGTTCCCCTGTGTGGGTGATCGCGCGGGGTCCTGCCTCACCCTGTCACCCTGGGTCGTGCTCGGTTGAAGCGCTGCGAGGCCGCTTGCGGCCTTGGTGAATGCGGCCGCTCAGATGCTTCGCTTCGCTAGCATGACAGGCCGGCAAAGCTAGCAAGCAGCCTACGCCCCTGGGCGTGAACGCTCCTGTCAAAGCTTGTGCGCCGGTCATCTCTGCGGCAAGTTAGCCCTTGACATTCACCCGATTACTCGGTATTCTTTAGGCGAATAACTGAATAACGCGAGCCGCGCACTCTTATCCAGAGAGGCGGAGGGACCGGCCCGATGAAGCCTCGGCAACCTTCGCGCCACGCGCGCAACGGTGCCAAGTCCGGCAGGCAAACTGGAAGATGAGAGCAGGCGCAGTGTGAGAGATCAACACGCCCTCTTGTCCCCTGCCGGCAAGAGGGCGTGATCGCGCATAAGCCAGTGACTTGCTGCTCCTGCTTAAAAGGAGTGGGCGTCCCAAACCATACACAAGTGAGCGACACCGTGAACAGCTTCATGAAATCACCCCAGCTCTTCTTCACCTCGGAATCGGTGACGGAAGGGCATCCCGATAAGATGTGCGATCAGATCTCGGATGCGGTGCTGGATGCTTGTCTGGCGCAGGATCCATGCAGCCGCGTGGCGTGCGAGACGGCGGTGAAGACCGGCTTCGTGCTTTGCTTGGGCGAGATCACCACGCGCGCCCACATCAACTTTGACCAACTGGTGCGCCAAGTGGTGCGCGAGATCGGCTTCGACAGCTCCGAGAAGGGCTTCGACGCCAACACCTGCGCGGTGCAAGTGGCCATCGCCAGCCAGTCGCCCGACATTGCGCAGGGGGTGGACGCAGCGCTGGAGGTGCGCGGGGGCGGCGCACCAGAGGACGAGGTCGAGCGGCTGGGCGCCGGCGACCAGGGCATGATGTTCGGCTTTGCCTGTAACGAGACGCCGGAGATGATGCCGATGCCGATCGCGATGGCGCATCGGCTGGCCCGCCGGCTGAGTGAGGTCCGCAAGCGCGGCGAGCTGCCCTGGCTGCGCCCCGACGGCAAAACGCAGGTGACCGTGGAGTACCGCTACGGCCGGCCCGCCCGCATAGACACCGTCCTGATCAGCACCCAGCACGCGCCCGAGGCGAGCCAAGAGACGATCCGCGAGGCGTTGATCGAGCACGTGATCAAGCCCACGCTGCCGCCGGACATGGTGAACGGGACGATGAAGATCTACACCAACCCTACCGGTCGCTTCGTTGTGGGCGGGCCGATGGGCGACGCCGGCCTCACTGGTCGCAAGATCATCGTGGATACCTATGGCGGCATGGGCAGGCACGGCGGCGGCGCTTTTAGCGGCAAAGACCCCACCAAGGTGGATCGCTCAGCCGCCTACGCCTGCCGCTGGGTGGCCAAGAATGTTGTCGCTGCTGGCTTGGCCGACCGCTGCGAGGTGCAGGTGGCCTACGCCATCGGCATGGCCCGCCCGCTCTCGATCAGCGTCGAGACCTTCGGCACCGGCAAGGTGAGCGACGAGCGACTGATCGAGGCGATCAAGCAGGTGTTCGACTTGCGCCCTGGGGCGATCATCCGCGACCTCAATCTGCGCCGGCCGATCTACCGCCAAACGGCGGCCTACGGCCACTTCGGGCGCAC
>DAOTYZ010000255.1:0-3963 GCA_034434555.1 Candidatus Roseilinea sp. | reverse complement strand
GAGATCGAGCGCCTCATGAAAGCAATTGTGACTGCCAGCTTGCTCAACGTCCGATTGAAACCCGCAATGGACGGCGCGATCATCGGCATGCTCCCCAAAGGGGCGAAGCTGAGCGTGCTCGCTGTGCGCGATGGCTGGGCAGCCATCCCACTCCAGGCAAGCGGCCGGCCACTGCGTTACGGGCCGCGCGAGAGCGACCAGCCCGTGGTCGCCTACGTGTCCACGACTTGGCTGGAGTTTGAGGAGCCGGTGTCTGATGACGACATAGACCCGGCGCGGCAGTTTAAGCTGGGCATTCATGCCATGACCAACAGCGCCGTTGCTTTTGAGGAAGCAAAGAACGGCTGTCGGTTCTTTCTATGCATGGATAACTTCACCGGCGCCAGCGAACTCAAGCGCGCCTACCCAGACGCAGTGGTGATGGCGCGGCGCTTCTTCCCGCACGGTGTCGTGCCCAGCGTAGAGCAAATCATCAACGGACTGGATAGCGCAAAGCATCGCGAGCTGATTTACATTGGGCTGAACGAGGCTGATCAACTGGGACAGGACGGCGACGACCTGCGCCGGCGGGCACAAATTGACATCGAGGTGGCCCGGAGGATCAGGCAGGGCAGCGGCGCGACCTATGCCGCAGGCACGTTCTCGATGGGCACGCCTGACTTCACTAATTCGGAAACCTGCCAGATCATCCGCGAGCTGTACGCGCCGGCGTACAACAACGGCCTGATCGCCTTCGACATGCATCTCTACTCGCCCAACCCCAACCACATCAACCAGCCCAATGAATGGAAGTGGTTTGAGCGGCGCTGGGAGTTCTTGTTTACCCACTGTGGCTTTGACCCAAGCGTGCGCGCCATTTACTGCTCTGAATGTGGGCTGGACCAGGCCGGTGTTGGCGGCTTCAAAGCCCACAACTACAGCCAAGAGAAGTTTGCGGATTGGTGCGACAAGTACATACGCCTGCAAAGCGCACCATTGGTGATAGACGGCAAGGCATACCCGTCGCCGATCATCGGCGGGGCGATCTTCCAAGCCAGCGACCGCGGCAACTGGGCCGGCTACGACATCACCGAGTATCTGCCTACCCTGCGCCAGTTCTACACCGGCCTGCCTATCCGGATCGCCCAAGCCGGCAGGCGCGCCACCCAGAGAACATCGTGAGAACGCAGCCCTGCGAAGCAGACGTCATCGCGGGGTTAGAGCCATTCGCCAGCGCCGAAATCGCTCAGCAAGGTGGTCAGCGCGTACACGTGGCGCGCCCAGGAGTACTGACCTTCTCTGCTGCTCACCTCGCGCCGTTGCTACGCCTAAAGACGGTCTTGAGCGTCTATCGGCTATTGCGCTTCGCCGTGCCGCGCCCTAGGGCGCTGCTTGCTGACCAACATCAACGCGTCTTGCTAAGGCAAGTGGACACCATCCTTTCACTACATCCGCCCCAGACCTACCGCACATTCATGCTGGCAGCGGCCGGCGCGCATACGCCGGTGATGTCTCGCCTTAGAGAAACCATCGCGACGCACACCGGTCTGCAACCCGTGGACGAATCGGGCGATCTACTGATCCGCGTCCGCCCTTCGCCCAGCCGCGACGGTTGGGATGTGCTCATACGCCTCTCCCCTAGACCGCTGGCAACTCGCAGTTGGCGCGTCTGCAATGTGGATGGCGCGCTCCAAGCCACAGCCGCCCACGTCATGGCGATTCTGACCCAGCCGCAGCCCGACGATGTTTATCTCAACCTGTGCTGCGGGTCGGGCACGCTACTCATTGAGCGCGCGCTGGTTGGAGCAGCGCGCCGGCTGATCGGCTGCGATATTGACCCGCGCGCGCTGGACTGTGCGCAGCAGAACATCGCTGCCTTTCGCAGGGGCGTTTTTGAGCTTTATCCCTGGGATGCGCGACGCCTGCCATTGCCCGATGCCGGCGTAGATGCGCTCGTTGCCGATCTGCCTTTCGGCAGCCAAGTAGGTTCGCATGAGGAGAACGTGACGCTCTATCCTCAAATCCTGCGGGAAGCCCGAAGGGTCGCTAAACGCGGGGCGCGGTTTGTGGTGATCACGGCTGAGGTGCGCCTGATGCAAGGGCTGCTCGCTCAGATGGGCGACGTGTGGCGATGCGAGCGCTCGCTGCGCATAAACTTAGGGGGGTTACAGCCGGCAATCTTCGCCTTGAGGAGCGTGTGACGATGCATCGGATATGGATCCTCGCTGCCGTCCTCGGCACGTTAGCAGCCAGTGCCTGTGCCAGACCGACGCCGTTGCCCTCGCCTACTGCGACAACGGCAGCGCCGGTCACATCTGCTGACCGCCCGGCGGGCCAGCCAACGCCTGATCGCCGTCCAGTCATCTCGACCCCGGCCTGGTTTAACGAAGCCACCCTATACCAAATCTTTGTGCGCAGTTTCTACGACTCTAATGGCGATGGGATTGGCGATCTAGAAGGCGTGCGACAAAAGCTCGACTACATTCAGTCGCTTGGAATAGACACGATCTGGCTAAATCCGCATTACCCCTCGCTCACGTATCACGGCTACGACGTGGTGGACTACAAAGCGGTGAACCCGGAGTTTGGCACTTTGGACGACTTTAAACGCTTGTTGGCGGAGATGAAGCAGCGCGGCATGCGCCTGATCGTGGACTTCGTCGCCAATCACGCCTCGCGCGGGCATCCTTTTTTTCAGGACGCTTACGGCAACCCTCAATCGCCCTACACCAAATGGTTTAACTTTAAGGACGCGAACAACCTCTCGTACGCCTCGTTCTTCGGCGCTGCTGATCTGCCGGAGTGGGATCACACCAACCCGGCAGTCAACGCCTATCTCATTGACGCTGCGTTATTTTGGCTGTCGCTGGGGGTTGATGGGCTGCGTGCCGATTACGCGCGCGGCGTGGAATACTGGTTTTGGCGCGAGCTGCGGGCCAAGGTGAAGGCGCAGCATCCCGAAGCCGTTCTATTGGGCGAGGTATGGGACGGCGAACCATCCGTGCTGCGCGGATATTTTGAGGAGGGCTTTGACGCCCTGTTTGACTTCCCCTGGTATCTGCGCCTCTCCGGCGGGGAGAGCGCCGTAGGAAAGGGCGTATTGAACGGCGCGGTCGCTCCGGTCTTGCTTCAGCCGGCCTATCGCGCCATGCTTGACCTATACCCGCGCGGCGCGCAGCTCGTGCGCTTCGCGTCTAACCACGACACCAACCGGATCGCCTCGGCAGTCAGCGGCGACATCAGGCGCATGCGCCTGGCAGCCGCACTCACAATGCTCAGCCCAGGAATCCCCATCGTTTACTACGGCGAGGAAATCGGCATGCGTGGCGTAAAAGGCCCTGGGCCGATTTACGACGAGTTCCGCCGCGAGCCGATGGACTGGTATACCGACGAACGAGGGCCAGGGATGACGACCTGGTTCAAGCCGGCCAACCGCAACAATCGGCCAATGGATGGCGTCTCTGTTGAAGAGCAGGAGTTGAATCCCAGTTCGCTGCTGAATTACTACCGCGAGCTGGGTCGTCTGCGTCGTGAGCATCCAGCCCTGCGCAGCGCACACTTTCGCCTAATGGAGCGCGTCGAAGCGTGCGACACCTGCCTGGGCTTTTGGCGCTGGTCAGACACCGAATTGGTCGCGATAGTTTTTAACCTCAACGACAAAGTGGAGGTGCCGCACCTTGACCCCTCTTCTGCGCCTGTGGCGTTTAAAGAACCACGCAGGGCATTGCATGGCAGGCCCAAGGGCGAGGAAGGCAACTATGCTATCCTGCCACTAGACTATGCGCTTGTGCGTTGGAGCAGATAGTGAATGTCTGAACTTTTGCAATTGCTCCCGATTTACCAACCCCGCGTGTGGGGTGGCCGGCGCTTGAAACCAGACGCTGATCAACCGATCGGCGAGGCGTGGGTGATCTACGAACATAACCAGATCGCCAGAGGGCGCTACGCCGGGCGCACGTTGGGCGCGCTGGCGGCCGAACAAGG
>DAOTYZ010000254.1:0-11555 GCA_034434555.1 Candidatus Roseilinea sp. | reverse complement strand
ACGGGGCGCGCACATGCGCGCCCCGTGTGATGTAGTTCACCTCCCTACTGCACTAACAACATAACGTGCTCAACGAAGCTGGCGAATGCGGATTGCTTCCCCGTCGAAAACAACGATGCTGCCCTGCGCCAGTGTCTTTGCCAAGCTTGGCAAGCGATCAAGAAGAACTGCTATTTGCTTCTTGGGACGTCGCTGAGATTTGCCACGAAAGAGGATTACTGATGGGCGATCGTCCTTCCGCAATTAAAAGAAGTGCGCCAAAATCAGTGTCTGCGGAGACCAAGATGCGCCCTTCACAAGCAGCAAGTTCAAAGACCTCTTCATCTGTCGCCGCCGCCATCCCATAGTCTCGTATGTGTGTTGCGTCGTATCCTGCCTGCCTTAGACCCTCTGCAATTCGAGGTGATAGCGCGTTATCTATCAGGAGTTTCATGAAATTCCGGGCGACGGAGGCTGGTGTTGCTTAGCTGCTTCTCTCGCATAGCGCAACGCCACCTGTATATCCTCAGGTTCCAAGTCGGGGAACAATTCGAGAATCTCCTCGTTCGTCAGGCTATCGGCGACCATGGCGACGACCGTGGCGACCGGAATGCGCAACCCTCGGATGCAAGGCACGCCTCCCATCTGCTGTGGGTTGACGGTGATGCGCGTGAATCCCACGAAGTCCCTCCTATCAGCAGGCTATCTTTTGGTTCGGATACATTCTATGTCTAAGATGGACTTGACGGGTGGAGGGGTGCGTTCACCAACAGGGGCAAAGCCATCTCCTAGCAATGCATTGGTCCAACTCCCACAGGCTGCGCAGCCTGTGGGAGGGTAAAGAGGCGCACCTGTCATGCTGAGCACATCGAAGCATCCAGTATCCTGCCCCACCCTGTCATTCTGAGCGAAAGCGAAGCAGGGGCAGTGTCCTCCGCGTCTCTGCGGTGCGTGTTTCTTGTATCACCTTCAAGTGGCGCACTCCCTGTGAATGCACTCGGCGTGCCTGCTCCTTTACAATCGCGCGTTTAAATGGTCGAGATAATCGCCAACCTGCATGCGCACACGCCTTACTCGGACGGCCATGCCTATCACCGCGAGATCGCGCAGGCCGCGGCCCGCGCCGGCATCCAGGTCGTCGTCGTCACCGACCACAACGTCCTGGTGGGCGGCAAGGAGGGCTACGTTGACGGCGTGCTCCTGCTGGTGGGCGAGGAGATCCACGACCCGCGCCGCCAACCGCAGGCCAATCACTGCCTGGTCTTCAACGTCGATCAGGAGATGTGCCGTTGGGCGAGCCATCCGCAGCGCCTGCTGGACGAGGTGAACAAGCGCGCCGGCCTCTCCTTCCTCGCCCACCCATGCGATGAGGCTAGCCCGCTTGATATTGACCTCAGCGCCATTCCCTGGCTCGACTGGGACGTGCGCGGCTTCACCGGCATCGAGCTGTGGAACTACATGAGCGAATTCAAGACCTACGTTAAGAACGTCCCTACTGCGCTGCTGGCCATCTTATTGCCCTCGCTCTTCATCCGCGGGCCGTCCAAGGCTACGCTGCGGCGCTGGGACGCGCTGTTGGCGGATGGCCGGCGGGTCGCTGCGATCGGCAACGCCGACGCCCATGGGACGCCAATACGGCTCGGCCTGCTGGCCAAGCCCGTCTTCGAGTATGCCTATCTCTTCCGCTGCGTCAACACCCACCTCTTGATTGAGCGCCCATTGAGCGGCGAGCTTGAGAAGGACAAGCCGATGGTGTATCAAGCCCTGCGCGAAGGTCGCGGCTTCGTCGCCTACGACCTGGCCGGCGCCGCGCGCGGCTTCAGCTTCACGGCGCGCAGCGGCGCAGCACAAGCTGAGATGGGTGGGCAGCTCCAGCGGCACGGGGCTGTCCGCTTCGCTGTGCGCTGCCCGCGCAGCGGGCTGATCGCGCTGCTGCGCAATGGCCGGCGCGTCGCCCTGCGCTTCGGCAAGGCGCTCAACTACCTCAGCAGCGAGCCAGGCGCATACCGCGTGGAGGTGTATCGCTTCTTCCGCGGCTGGCTGCGCGGGTGGATATACAGCAACCCGATCTATGTGACCTGACGTCCGCCGCTACGTCTGCTGGAAATCCGAGAACTCGTTGATCGCCTCTATCTCCGCGACGCGGTCTTTGGGCAGCACGCGTCGGAAGGAGAGCGACGCCTCGTCCCAGCGGGTGAGCAGGTCGCGGGCGCGTGCGCTGTTGGTCAGCTCGTAGTGCCGGCGCAGCAGGCTCTTCACCAGCTTCTTCATCCCCGGATGCGTCAGGCGATCCACATCCACCAGCTCGGTGTTGCAGCGGTTGACGAAGGTGCCGTCGGGGTCGTAGACGAATGCCATCCCGCCGGTCATGCCGGCAGCGAAGTTGCGGCCGGTGCTGCCCAGCACCACCACGATCCCGCCGGTCATGTACTCGCAGGCGTGGTCCCCTACCCCTTCGACCACGCCGCAGGCGCCGCTGTTGCGGACGGCGAAGCGCTCGCCGGCCCGCCCGGCAGCGAAGAGCGCGCCGCCGGTTGCACCGTATAGGGCGGTGTTGCCCAGGATGTAGTTATCTGCCCACGTGTAGGTCACCTCTGGGAACGGGCGGATGGAGATCTCGCCGCCGCGCATGCCCTTGCCCACGTAATCGTTGGCTGCGCCCACCAGGTGCAGGCGCATGCCGTTGGTGGTGAACGCGCCGAAACTCTGGCCGGCATAGCCGCGGAAGCTGATCTCGATCGTGCCGGCCGGCAGCCCGCCGTCCAGGTAGCGCTTGGTGATCTCGCCGCTCAGCCGCGCGCCGATGCTGCGGTCCTGGTTGCGGATGGTGTAGTGCAAGCGGATCGGCCACTGCTGCTCGATGGCGGTGCGCGCGTCCTGGACGATCATCTCGTTGAGCGTGTTGGGCGGGTATTTGGGCGCCGGCTCGCAGTGGCGCAATGCACAGCGCTTGGCCGGGACGTAGCGCAGGTTGCTCAGCGTCACTTTTGCCTCGCGGTGCTGAATCTCGGGTGGCTCGCCATCGGTGGGCTGTCGCTGGATGATGAGGTCGCTGCGGCCGATGATCTCGTCGAGCGATCGGTAGCCCATCTGCGCCAGCCGCTCGCGCACATCCTGGGCGACGTAGAGCAGGTAGGCCATGACGTGCTCCGGCTTGCCCTCGAACTTGGCGCGCAGCTCCGGCTTCTGGGTGGCCACGCCGGTGGGACAGGTGTTCAGGTGGCACACGCGCGCCATGATGCACCCCTCGGCGATCAAGGCGGCGGTGCCGAATGAGTACTCATCCGCGCCGAGCAGCGCAGCGATGATCACGTCGCGGCCGGTGCGCATGCCGCCATCGGCGCGCAGGCGCACCCGCCCGCGCAGGTTGTTCTCCACCAACGTCTGCTGGGTCTCGGCCAGTCCCAGCTCCCAGGGCACGCCGGCGTTCTTGATCGAGCTGAGCGGCGAAGCGCCGGTGCCGCCGCTGTGGCCGCTGATGAGGATGATGTCGGCCAGCGCCTTGGCCACGCCGGCGGCGATCGTGCCCACGCCGGCTTGTGCCACCAGCTTCACGCTGACCTTGGCCTCGGGGTTGATCTGCTTGAGGTCGTAGATGAGCTGGGCCAGGTCCTCGATGGAATAGATGTCGTGATGCGGCGGGGGCGAGATCAGCGCCACGCCCGGCACGGTGTGGCGCACGCGGGCGATCAATTCGGTCACCTTGTGACCTGGGATCTGGCCGCCTTCGCCCGGCTTGCTGCCCTGGGCCATTTTGATCTGTAGCTCAGCAGCGCTGAGCAAGTAGGCTGGCGTGACGCCGAACCGCCCAGAGGCCACCTGCTTGATCCCGCTGTTGCCTTCCTCGGCGAAGCGGCGGGCTTCCTCGCCCCCCTCACCGCTGTTGCTCAGGCCGCCCAAGCGCGTCATGGCGATCGCCAGCGTCTCATGTGCCTCTGGGGAGAGCGCGCCCAGCGACATCGCCGCTGTGCTGAAGCGCTTGAGGATGCTGCTCAACGGCTCCACTTCCTCGAGCGGGATCGGCGCGCGGTCGGAGCGGATCTCCATCAAGTCGCGCGGTTCAAGCGGGCGCGGGGTGTGATCAAACAGAGCGGCGAATTCCTTATAGCGCTGGTAGCCGTGCGCGAAGTTGCCGTTGACCGTGAATGCCTTCACCCTGGTGCGCGCGATGCCGGTGACTAACTCATGTTCCTCGCCGGTGTAGTCGAATATGTTCTCCAGGCGGACGGCCTGTTGCAAGGCATGGACCGCCTTTTGTGAGAAACCGTGCGGCTCGCCGCCGGCGCGCTCCTTGTAGAAGCCAGGGTGATCAAGCTTCACCTGCACTTCGCCGCTGGGATAGGCGTTGGCGTGCCAGGTCAGCACAGTCTTCTCGATCTCGGCGTAGCCGATCCCGCCCAAGCGGGACGGCGTGCCGGTGAAGCATTCTTCGATGACCTGCGCCGAAAGCCCGATCGCCTCGAAGATCTGCGCGCCGGTGTAGGCATCCACGCTTGCGATGCCCATCTTGGACATCACCTTGAGGATGCCCTTCTCCACGGCCTTGATGTAGCGCTTGACCACGTCGCTCTCACTGAGCGATTTATCGCGCACACGGCCCGTCTGCACGGCCTCGCGTGCGGTGTCGAGGGCGAGATAGGGGTTGATCGCGCTGGCGCCATACCCCAGCAGCGTAGCGAAGTGATGCACCTCGCGCGCCTCGCCGCTCTCGACGACCAAGCTGGCCCGGCTGCGCAGGCCGCGACGCATGAGGTGGTGGTGCACAGCGCCGACCGCCAGCAGCGCCGGGATGACCGCCCGCTGCGGGCCGGCCTTCTTGTCGCTGAGGATCAGGATGCTGGCGCCGAAGCGCACGGCGCGCTCAGTGTCGTCGCACAGCCGGCGCACTGCTTGCTCCAGCGCCGACTTGCCCTCGTGGCTCGCCTTATTCATGGCCTGGTGGACGGAGAAGGTCATGTCCAGCACCACCGACTGGAAGTCCGGGTCGTCCAGCGACTGCAGCGCCTTCAGCTCTTCGTTGGAGAGCACCGGGCTGTTCAAGCGCACCAGGTGGGCCAGTTCCTCGGTCTCGGCCAACAGGTTGCCGCGCCGGCCCAGCAGCACGCGCAGGCTCATCACCTGATCCTCGCGCAGGTGGTCAATTGGCGGGTTGGTGACCTCGGCAAATCGCTGCTTGAAGTAATTAAAGATCGAGCGAGGCTTAGGCGAGAGCACAGCGTGCGGTGTATCGTCGCCCATTGAGCCGACCGGCTCGGTGCCGTCTTCATACATGGTCTTGATCACCAGCGTCAGCTCCTCGCTGGTCCAGCCGAACTGCGCCTGTTTGATCAGCAGTGCCTCTGAATTGACCGCCGGCTGTTCGAGCACGATCTGCGCTACCTCTTCCAGTCGCACGCGCTGGCGGCTCGCCCAGTCGCGGTAAGGCTTGCTGGTGGAGAGTTCCTTGAGGATCTCGTCGTTGGTATATAGCCGGCGGGCGCGCAGGTCGGCGCAGATCATCTGGCTAGGGCCGAGCTTGCCGTTGCAGAGGATGCGCTCCGGTTCGACGTCCAGCGCGCCGATCTCGCTGCCGGCGTAGACCAGCCCGTCTTTGGTCTGTAGATAGCGCGCCGGGCGCAGGCCGTTGCGGTCAAGCGCCATCCCAACTAATGTGCCGTCGCTAAAGACGATCGAAGCCGGGCCGTCCCACGGCTCCATCAATGCGGCGTGATAGCGGAAGAAGCCCTTGACGGCTGGTGATAGGTCGGGATCCTTCTCCCAGGCCTGTGGGATCAGCATCTTGAGCGCGTGCCGAATGTCGCGCCCGGCCAGGGTGAGCAATTCAACGACGTTGTCCAAGCGGCCGGTGTCGCTGCTGGTCATGTCCACGATCGGCTTGAGGCGCTCGATCTCGCTGCCCCACACCGGCGAGTTCAGCTCCGGTTCGCGCGCCTTCATCCAGTTCTGGTTGCCCTCGATGGTGTTGATCTCGCCGTTGTGACAGATAAAGCGAAACGGCTGCGCCTTGTCCCAGCTTGGGAAGGTGTTGGTTGAGTAACGCTGGTGGAATATCACATGCGTGACCTTGAAGTCCGGATCGTTAAGGTCAAGGTAGAAGCGGCGCAATTGGGTCGCCGAGACCAGCGCCTTATAGACCAGCGTGCGGCAGGAGAAGGAGCAGATGTAGAAGCCCTCGATGCCGGCAGCGCGGGCATCGTTCTCGATGCACCGTCGCACTAGGTAAAGATGCTGGTCGAACTCCAGCTCGCTGCGGAAGCTATAGGGACGCGCGACGATCACCTGCTGGATGTCCGGCAGCATCTCCAGGGCGCGCTTGCCGAGCACGTTTGGCTCGTGGACGACGGTGCGCCAGGTGAGGATCGGCAGGCCGCGCCGCTCCAGCTCGGCGGTGATGATCTCTCGCGCGCGCGCATTGGCCAGCGGGTCGCGCGGGAGGAAGATCATACCCACGGCGACCTCACCCGGGTGGTGGGCTTGCTGGCCGATGCGTTCCAGCTCGCGATTGATCAGGGTCATGGGGATGGAGCACAGGATGCCGGCCCCATCCCCGCTCTTGCCGTCAGCGTCCAGCGCGCCGCGGTGGGCCAGGCGCTCCAAGCAGCGCAGCCCGTCATCGAGAATGCGGTGTGTGGGCCGGCCGGAGAGGTCGGCCAGGAAACCGATGCCGCAAGCGTCGTGTTCAAAGCGTGCGTTGTAGAGCGGCGGCGCAACATGCCGGATTGAGGATGTTTGCCCACGGATTCCTAGATAACTTTGTGTCTTCTCCACTTCCACCTTCACAACCCTCTGCTTCTCAATCACACCTGGTGAAAAGCGACTCGCCCGCTCTTCGTTCTTACTATCTATCTGTCTATTGTTCGTCTGGCGTCCGGACAGACTAGGCTGCTCTCGGTGAGCGCCCTATGTCTTTCCCCTGCGAGACCGACTATGCCGGCGATCGCTTTGTGGCGTTTATACACTAAGTGATTGACCGTTGAGCATACGCGATCACAGGATGTTGTCAAGTCTCAGGGGGTGTTCAAGCTCGGCCTGATTTCGCCCACCGGCTGATCCGGAAGTGCGAATATGAAGTGAACCACTTCTAGTATTGAGACCTGCCGGTATCGCCCTGTTCTGGTTTCGCCCTTGTCTCGGCTTTCTTTGCGCTGCGTTCTTCCACCGTAAACGCCTGGCAGGCTTTAACATGTCTCTGTCTCGTTGCGGTTGGGGGCGAATTCGTCTATAACTGACCAAGCGAAGTGCATATCCTGAGCATCTCATGAGTGTGCTTTGCTGATTTACACGCTCGATTCCCTCCAGAATGTATGATGGTCATGGATCAAGAGGAGGCCATGACAGGGTATCGCTTCTTAACATTTGTTATTACGGCTGTGCTGATTTCCGCTGTAGCGCCTGTGCGGGCTGACAGCATCTCGCTAAGCGAACCTCTACAGATGCCCGTTGGCGAAGACCAAGGAAAGGCTCCAGTTGATGCCGAGAAACTTTTTGCTGTTAGCCCATCGCTATCTATGGGACAGCAAGATAGGCCGATGGTCGAAGCATTCAATAGCACCTCATCCGGAGCTCCGCTTGCCAATATCTCTACCATTGTTGCAGGTGGAGGCCACACATGCGCGCTGCTCACCAATGGTATTGTCCGTTGCTGGGGGCGCAACAACTTTGGCCAGCCTGGGATCACAACGCCAGACGGCTACAGCCGTGCGCCGATAACCGTGAGCTTGCCGCTGAGCGCGACCGCTATTTCAGCCGGCAGGGAACATACCTGCGCGCTGCTGACCAACGGCACAATCCGCTGCTGGGGAAGCAGCGAACGCGGTCAGCTCGGGAACGGGACATCGGGGACAGGGAGCTTCAGTAGCGCGCCAGTCGCGGTGAGCTTGCCGCTGAGTGTGACTGCCATTTCAGCCGGCGGTCAACATACCTGCGCATTGCTGAGCGATGGCACGATTCGCTGTTGGGGGGACAACACATATGGCCAGGTTGGCAACGGCACGTTAACCCCGGTCATCAGTGTGCCAGTGACGGTGAACCTGCCATCTGGCGCGACTGCTACTGCGATTGCGGCGGGTGGCTTGCATACCTGCGCGCTGCTGAACGATGGGACAGCCCGCTGCTGGGGGCGGAACGACTACGGCCAAATTGGCAATGGGAACACAGGGTTTGCTATTACCACACCAGTGACTGTGAGCCTACCGTTGAGCACAGCAAATGCGCTTTCAGCAGGCAGAGAGCACACCTGCGCCATACTGAACAACGGGACGGCCCGCTGCTGGGGGCGCAACGACAAGGGCCAGATTGGGAATGGAACAATAAATTCTTTCGGCCAACTTACACCAGTGACAGTGAGCCTGCCCTCTGGTGCGACTGTTGCTGCCATCTCAGCCGGCGGCGACCACACCTGCGCAGTGTTAAACGGCGGAACTGCCCGCTGCTGGGGAGATGGTTTTCGCGGCCAACTCGGGAATGGTACAGTCGGTTGGGGTAACTATAGCAGCAGCCCGATAACGGTGAGCCTGTCATCTGGCGCGACTGTTGTCGCTGTCTCGGCCGGCGGGCAGCACACCTGCGCAGTGCTGAATGATGGAACGGCCCGCTGCTGGGGGGATAACTACTATGGCCAGCTTGGTAATGGTTTAGGTGGCTACAGCAGCACGCCGGTGTCGGTGATCGGGTTAAGCAATCTGACTGCTATCGCAGCCGGTTATTTACATACCTGTGCGATGCTAAGCGATGGAACGGTTCGTTGCTGGGGAGATAACGAATATGGTGAGCTTGGAAATGGTAGCTCAGGCCTATTCAGTGGTAGGCGTGGCTTCTCAGCCAGCAGCACGCCTGTAGCTGTGATCGGGCTAAGTAACACGGTTGCTATTGCGGCCGGTGAACGTCACACCTGCGCCGTGTTGAGCAATGGCACGGCCCGCTGCTGGGGGTGGAATAGCGATGGCCAGATCGGAAACGGAACAGCAGGTCCGTATAGCGTCGTTACTACACCAGTGACGGTATCTACGTTGAGCAACGCTACTACTGTTGCGGCAGGCTGGCGGCACACCTGCGCAGCGCTGAATGATGGGACGGTTCGTTGCTGGGGGAACAATCGGTCTGGTCAACTTGGTGACGGGACAACGATGGATCGTTACACACCTGTGGCGGTCAGTGGGCTGAGTGCTGTGACTGCTATTGCTGCGGGCTGGGAACATACTTGTGCGCTGCTGAACGATGGAACCGTCCGCTGTTGGGGGACCAATCGGTCTGGCGAGCTCGGGAATGGGACATGGGGGTCAGGTAATTTCATCAGTGTGCCAGTGACCGTGAGCCTTCCGCTGAGCGCGACTGCTATCGCCACAGGTGCTGGTCATACATGCGCGTCGCTTATTGATGGTACGGTCCGTTGCTGGGGCAATAATCTGGACGGCCAGATCGGGCGCGGAACTTGGGGCGGAGTAGTTACCGTGCCCGTGACTGTGAGCTTGCCGCTGGGTGCAGTTGCTGTTACTGCGGGTAGGTCGCATACTTGTGCGGCATTGAGTAACGGCACAGCTCGTTGTTGGGGGTGGAACGTTCATGGTCAGCTTGGCAATGGTACGCTGACAGGAAGCAACTCGCCAGTTGCGGTAAGCATGTTGAACAATGCAATCGCTATTGTTGCAGGCTGGGATCATACTTGTGCTCTGTTAAGCAACGGGATTGCCCATTGTTGGGGGAATAATCAGTATGGTCAGCTTGGTCATGGTGTAATGAGTTACGCATCAGTACCAAATATGGTTATTCTCTCAGATTCTTCGTTGCCCTTGTTGTCTTTCTTCCCTGTCGTTCGTCGCCCATAGGCAGGTGTGCTAGTTAGAGAAGGTGAAATGGGTGAGTGGACGCAGTGCTCTCACCCACCCTCATAGATAGGGGCAGAATGGCTGAGTGGGCAACGCAGTGCCATCTCCCACCCTCTATAAGAGATTCGCCTCGCTGGCAGCATCGCTTGTTGGAAGGTTGCCCCTATTGGTGAATGCGCCCTTCTTGATCCTTGCGTTTCTAATTCGGGCGCTGCCCTCTTGACAAAACACGCCCGCTCGATTACAATCCTTGAAGACAACTGAATAGCGTCGAGGTGACCCGGTGCCTGCCGTGCGGCAGGCTCAAAGGAACGGAAGCCAGGGCTTAAAGGTGGAAGCCGGTGAGAGTCCGGCGCTGTGCCGCAACTGTAATCGCGCCAGCCGGCGCGAAAGCCAGGACGCTTGCCTCGACTGGAAGTTGCCGAAACCTTCTCGCGACCAAGGAGGTGGTGCATGGCTGAAGTGACTTGATCAGCGCGGTTGCCGCGAGCAACCGACGCCCTTATACCCCATCCCACCCCGCCTGAGAAGGCGGGGTTTTCGTTTCTGCGCCAATTGGCGCGTCGTTCGTGCTTACTAAGTATCCGACGAGTATGAGGAGTCTGAAGATGTCTAACTCTCGCGTTCTCTCGCCTTTCAGGCGAATCTTCGCTTTCACGTTGTCTATCGCGTTGCTCATCGCCGGCCTGGCCTCGGCTGCGCCGTCCACCGCCGTCGCCCAGGGCAAGAACCTGACCAACGGCTGCGTCCGCGGCTATCGCCCCGGCGTGGACTACTTCCCCGAGAAGGTCACGCTGGAGGACGCCACGGGCTTCAAGGTGGAGTACTTTAACCACTACAAAGTCGTCACTGTGCTGAACCCCTGGAACAACGCCAAGGAGCAGTTCAAGTACGTGATCGTCCAGTGTGGCACGCCGGCCCCGCGCAACATCAAGGACGCCTTGGTGATTGAGGCGCCGGCCCGGCGCATCATCGCCATGAGCACCACGCACCTGCCGCATCTGGAGAAGCTCGGCCTGCTCGACCGGCTGATCGGCATGGACGAGTTCACCTACGTCAATAACCCCAAAGTCCGCGAGCTGATCAAAGCCGGCAAGCTCATCGAGATCGGCAGCGGCCCGAAGGTGAACGTGGAGAAGACGATCGTGGCGCGGCCAGACTTCGTGATGACCTACGGCGTGGGCGACCCGCAGTTCGATTCGCATCCCAAGCTGCTGGAAGCCAAGATCCCAACCGTGATCAACGCTGAATACATGGAGGGCACGCCGCTGGGCCGCTCGGAGTGGATCAAGTTCACCGCGCTGTTCTTCAACCGCGAAGCAGCAGCGCAGCGCGAGTACACCCTGATGAAGCAGCGCTACCTGGCCGTGGCGCGCAAGGTGAGCGGCGTCGCCAACCGCCCGCTGGTGGTGGTCGGCACGGCCAGCCGCGGGCGCTGGCGCATGCCGGGCGGCGCGAGCTACTTCGCCACGTTGGTTCGCGACGCCGGCGGCAACTACCTCATGGCCGCCAACCCCAGCGCCGGCAGCGTCCAGATCTCGCTTGAGGAGGCTTTCGACCGAGCAGTCAACGCTGATGTGTGGCTGCTCAACGCCTTCCAGCGCTATCAGAACACCGGGGCGCTCCTGGCCGAGGAACCGCGCTACGAACGGCTGGGCCCCGTGAGCAAAGGCAGCATCTGGAACTACGACAAGCGCCTCAACGAGAACGGGGGCAACGATTACTGGGAGACCGGCGTCGGCAACCCTCACC
>DAOTYZ010000253.1:0-15478 GCA_034434555.1 Candidatus Roseilinea sp. | reverse complement strand
TCCACGCCGCGCAGGCCAGCAGCCACATCTTCGGTGATCGTCACGCGCGCGCCGCTGTGGGCAGCGATCGCGTGGGCGCGCTGCTGAAGCGTTGGCTCTGGCCACAGCGCGCGCGGGGCGACGATGCGTACGTCAGCACCCATAATCGCGCCCATGATCAGCAGCGAGCGCGCCATGTTGAATCGGCCATCGCCCATGAAGGCATACGCGATCTGGCCGGCTGGCTTATGTTCCCGCATCGTCATGAAATCGGCCAGCATCTGGGTGGGATGCCATTCGTCGGTGAGGGCGTTATAGACCGGCACAGTGGCGCACTCGGCCAGCAATTCCACGGTGCGCTGGCTGGCGCCGCGGTAGGCGATGGCGTCGTAGAAGCGCGCCAGCACGCGCGCCGTGTCGGCCACCGACTCCTTGTGTCCCAGTTGGGAACTTGCCGGATCGAGATAGGTCACGTGTGCACCTTGGTCATAGGCCGCCACCTCAAACGCGCAGCGCGTGCGCGTGGAGGTCTTCTCGAAGATCAAGGCGAGGTTGCGGCCCCTGAGCAAGGGCTGCTCAGCGCGCCGGCGCTTGGCCGCCTTCAGCGCGCCGGCCAGCCGGATCAAGTAGTTCAGCTCGTCGGCGCTGAAGTCAAGCTCCTTGAGAAAGTCGCGTTGGTAGAGGTTAGGCAACATCAGTCTGAGGGACGGGCAGGGATTGGGCTTGCTTGCTGGCCAGCCACTTCCGCACTGTTGCGCCCAACTGGGCAAGCGGCGCGCGCACGATGGTCGTCTGAGGGAGGGCGTTGAGGAAAGCCGCTCCGTAGCTCTTGGTCAGCACGCGGCGGTCGAAGATCACCACGACGCCGTAGTCGCTCTTGCTGCGGATCAGCCGGCCAAAGCCCTGGCGAAAGCGCAGGACGGTCTCCGGCACAGAGAACTCGTTGAATGCGTTATCGAACGTCTCGCTGCGCGCTGCGAAGATCGGGTCGCTGGGCACATCGAAGGGCAGTTTGCAGATCGCCAGCGCGCTCAGCTTCTCGCCCTGGATGTCCACCCCTTCCCAGAAGCTGCGCGTGCCCAGCATCACAGCGCGGTCGGCGCTGCGAAAGTTATCTATCATGGCGCGGCGCGAGAGGCCGCTGCCCTGCTCGAACACTTGGATGCCGTCGCGCAGCAGCGCCGGCCCGAGCGCCCGCGCCGACGCGCGCAGCCCAGAGTAGCTGGTGAACAAGGCCAGACCGCGCCCTTCCGAAGCGCGGAAGAGCGCGATCAACCCCTGATCCAGCGCCTGTTGATAGCCCGGCTGATTCGGCTCTGGGATGTCGGTCACCAGGTAGAGCAGCGTGGACGAGCGGTAATCGAACGGCGAACCGAGCGCCAGCGTATCGGCGTCGAAGGCGTGCAGCCGCTCTTTGACGTATTCAAAGCTGGGCTGCCCGTCGCCGTTGGCGGTCGCCGTGCGTAAGGTAGCGGACGTGAGCACAACCGCCTTCTTCTTGTCCCAGAGGTGCGCCTTCAACAGCGCGCCGACATGCAGTGGGGCTGCGTTGAGCGTCAGGCGCGGCGGGCGGTTGAGCTGGCGGCTGTCCTCCACCTCCACCCAGCAGATGCGCTCATCCGCAGACCCAAAGACAAACGCCTTCAGTTGCGCCTCGCTTTCCTCCAGAAATCGCACGCCGCCGGCCAGCCGGCCGATGAAAGCGTCAAAATCCGCGCCAACCTCGGCGTAGTCGTTGACGATCTTGAGGATGTCCCTCAGGTAATTGATCAGGCTCTTGATTTCGCTCAGCAGCGCTTCGCAGGCAAGCTCCACGCGCGACCAGCCCGGGCCGTTGCGCAGCGCGCGAGTCAGGCGCACCCGCCGCGCGTAATCCGCCGAATCGTCGCTCGGCTGGTCGGCGATAAAGGCCGCCAGTTCATCGAAGAATACCTTGGTTTGCTGCTGCGCCGCGTTCACCGTCTGGCTGGCCAAGTCGCAGCGGTAGAGCAATGCCGACCGCTGTTCGACGAGGAGCGCGTTGGCCTTGCCGGCAAGCTCGCCCAGCAGGCCGCCTTGTTGGCGCTGGCGGTTGGCGAGGTCGCCGAGCATTCGCTGCATTTCATCCCGATCAATGCGATAGGTGAGCGCCTCGGTGGCTGCCGCCTCCAGGTGGTGTGCTTCGTCCACGATTAAATAGTCGTATTCCGGCAGCGCGTTGTTCTCCACCATGATGTCGGACATGAGCAAGGCGTGATTGACGATCACCACGTGGGCGCTCTCGGCCAGCCGGCGGGCCTGGTAGAAGAAGCATTCGGTCGCGCTGCACGTGTTGATGTTGCACATCGGGTTCTGGGCCGAGAGGTGCTGGAAGATGGCCCGCTCAGCCGGCGAGGGGATGAACAGCTCATCGGCGTCGCCGGTCAGCGTGTTGGGCAGCCAAAGCAGAATCCTGGCCATCAAGCGCACCTCATCGGGCGTGCGCGGCCCGTTCCGACGCCATTCAGCGAAGCGCGTTGGGCATAAATAACGCGCCTTGCCCTTCATCACCGCTGCCCGTCCCGACTGATTCAGAATATCCACGACGGTGGGTACGTCCTTCTCGGCCAATTGCTCCTGGAGGTTGATCGTGTTGGTGCTGATCACCACGCGCCGGTTGTTCTGGATCGCCCACTGCATGGCAGGGATGAGGTAGGCCAGCGACTTGCCGACGCCCGTGCCGGCTTCGATCAGGGTCATCCCTTCCTCGTTGAAGGTGGACGCGACCTTGCGCAGCATCGTCATCTGCTGGGGGCGCATCTCGTAGCCGGGGAAGCGCGCGGCGAATGGCCCGTCTTCACCGAGCAACTTCGCAAGCTGCTCAACGTCCAGCAGGGTCACGGTTGCCTTTGGCGCCAGCTTCTCGTCGCGCAGGCGCGCCTGATGCGCAGCCTGGCGCTGGAACGCGGTCTGGCCGGATGCCCCCACGGTGAGCTTTCGGCGCAGCGCCGCGCCGATGCTGGTGCTGAAGCGGCCGAGCGCCTGTTGCGCCTCGATGTCGCGCCAGAACTCCGCCAGCGCCCAATTGCCCCGCCTGGCGAGTTCGCCGATCTCGCGGACGACCTCCGGGGGCAGGTCCATGGCGCGCTCAAACAGCTTAAGGTAAAGCTGGTGCGCAGTCCGCGCGTCGGCCAGGGCGCGATGGGACTCCGGCAAGTGGATGCCCAATGTCAGCGCCAGCGCGCCCAGCGAGTAGCGGCCGGCGTGCGGCACCAACAGGCTGGCCAGCTCGAAGGTGTCCATCGCAGGATTCCTCGCAAAGAGCGGCGGCGCGCTCAGGCTGCGAAAGAACCCCAGATCGAACGAGATGTTGTGTCCGATGATCGGCGCATCTCCGATCATCCGCTGTGCCTCGCCCAACGCCTTCCACAGGGGGATGCCTTCGCGCTGCACCATCGCATCCGTGATGCCGGTCAACTCGGTGATCCGCGGTGGGATGGGCATGTGTGGATCAACCAGGCTGCTCCATTCTTCCAGGATCTGCTCGCCGCGAAATCGCACGATGCCGATCTCTAGGATGCGGTCGCGTTCTGGATCAACCCCCGTGGTCTCGATGTCGAGTGAGACAAGCGTTCGCATGAGCAAGGGATTGTAGCGTATGCTTCTGCTGAGGGTGAATGCACCCCTCACGCAGCGCCTCAGTCGGGCGCGCGCAGGGGCGGTTCGCGAACCGCCCCTGCTGCGCCTCGCTCAGAATGACAAGGGTGGGGCAGGGTGCCGGCGACCCCGCAGCGCCTCAGTTGAGCACGCGCAGAATGACAAGGGCAGAGGCCGCCTGTGCCACCCCGCAGCGCTTTTCAGCATGGCGTGTGAGCGCACCCCTTCTCCCCCAACCTGAGCGCGCCCTTTTACAATCTCCCGGCGAACGGTGCATGACCAAAATCGTGATCATCGGCGCCGGCAGCACCAGCTTCGGCCCGACCATCCTCAGCGATCTCTTCGCCCACGCCGATCGCCTGCGCGGCAGCGAGGTCTGGCTGGTGGATGTCAACACCGAAGCGCTTGACCTGATCGCGCGCTACGCCGAGAAGCTCAACCTGGCGTTTGAGCAACCCTTCGACTTCCACGCGACGAACGCGCGCGGCGAGGCGCTGCCTGGGGCGCGCTTCGTCATCGTCTCCGTCGCCGTGGATCGCATCGCGACCTGGCAGCTTGACTGGCAGATCCCGCTCAGGCACGGCGTGCGCCACGTATTGGGCGAGAACGGCGGCCCAGGCGGCCTGAGCCACGCCCTGCGCAACATCCCGCTGCTGCTCGAGATCGCGCGCGACGTTGAGCGGCTGGCGCCCGCGGCGGTGCTGCTGAACTTCACCAACCCCCTCAGCCGGCTGTGCATGGCGCTCGACCGCTACACGCGCGTCCCCTTCGTCGGCCTTTGCCATCAGATCTATGAGGGTCACCACCTCGTCAACCGCGCCCTCGGCTTGGTGGCCGAGAGCAGCGATTGGTGGGCCGACGCCCAAGCGATCGCGCAGCGGGTGCATATTACGGCTGCCGGCCTGAATCACTTCACCTTCATCCTCGACATCCGCGACGCCTGCACAGGTGAGGACCTTTACCCATCCCTGCGCGCGCGCTTGGCGCAGATGCCGGCGGATTTTGCGCCGCTCTCTCGGCGGCTGATGGATGTCTTCGGCCTGTTCTGCGCCGCCGGCGATGGGCACGCCGGCGAATACGTCGGCTTCGCTGCCGAGGTCATGCCATTGACCGGCTATGACTTCGACGCGCATGCCCGGCGCAGCCGCGCGCAGTGGGACCGCCTGCGCTATCTGGCGCATCACGCCGACCCGTCTGCGCTGCGCGCGTCCCTCCGACCGGCCCGCGAGCGGGCCGTGCCGATCATCGAAGCCATGCGCTATGACCTCAACCGATACGAGCTGGCGGTGAACATCCGCAACGCCGGTTGCGTGAGCAACCTGCCGGACGACGCGATCGTGGAGTTGCCCGCCGTGATCAACGCGCGCGGCGCGCATGGCCTCCGCATGGGCGATTTGCCTGCCGGCCTGGCCGCGCTCATGCGCCGCGAGGTGGAGATTCAAGCGCTGGTCGTCGAGGCCGCGGTCAAGGGCGACCGCCGGGCCGCTTTGCAGGCACTGCTGCTCGACCCCCACATCCACAGCTACGCCCAGGCCACGCATCTGCTGGACGACCTGCTCAGGGCGCACGCGCGATACCTGCCCCAGTTCGCATGAGCTAAGATACCGGCCTGGATGCAAAGGACCGACGAAGCCCCGCTCGACGAAGTGCGCGCGTTCATCTTGGCGCGCCGGCAGGCTGTGCTGGCCGTGTGCGACGCAGGCGAGCCGCTGACGGCGATGACCGCGTATGTGGCCGAGCCGGGCTTGGCCGGCTTGCTCATCCACCTCAGCGACCTTTCGCCGCACAAGCGCGTCTTGCTCAAACATCCGACATGCAGCCTGTTGATCGCTGAATCGGACGATGGCCGGGCCGAGGTCATGTCGTTGGCGCGGGTGATGCTCCAAGGGGTGGCCGCGAAGATCGAGAAGGCCAGCGACGATTACGAAGCGGCCAAGGCGCGCTTCTTGGCGCGCCTGCCGGCCAGCAAGCTAATGTTCGACCTGCCGGACTTCGACCTCTTCCGGATCACGCCGACCGGCGGCCGGTTCATCGGCGGGTTCGGGCGCGCCTTTGCTTTCACTGCGGAACAACTCGTCCTCCAACCACCAACATCGTGAGGTTTGCATGACACAGCTTATCTTTCCCGAAAACTTCCTCTGGGGCACCGCCACCTCGTCTTACCAGATCGAGGGCGCAGCGCGAGAAGACGGTCGTGGGCCGTCCATCTGGGATGACTTCTGCCGGCTCAAAGACGCGATTCAGGACGGCAGCGATGGGAGCGTGGCCTGCGATCACTACCATCGCTACCGCGAAGACGTAGCGCTGATGAAGGCGCTGGGCCTGAAGGCCTACCGCTTCTCGATCGCCTGGCCGCGTGTCCTGCCGGCCGGCCGTGGCGCGGTCAACCCCAAGGGCATCGGCTTTTACGACCGGCTCGTGGACGAACTGTTGGCCGCCGGCATTCGCCCCTTCGTCACCCTCTATCACTGGGACCTGCCCTCGGCGCTGAACGCGCAGGGTGGATGGACGAACCGCGACAGCGCCGGCTGGTTCGCCGATTACGCGACCGTCGTCGTCAGGGCGCTGGGCGATCGCGTCAAGGACTGGATCACCCTGAACGAGCCGTGGTGCAGCGCCTACCTGGGCTATGAGATGGGGATGCACGCGCCGGGCTATCAGGACCAGGCCCTGGCGTCCAAGGCAGCGCACCACCTGTTGCTGGCGCACGGGACAGCGCTCCAGGCGATCCGCGCCGCCGGCGACGCGAACACCCGCGTCGGCATCACGCTGAACTTCGAGCCGAACCTGCCGGCCAGCGAGAGCGAGGACGACCGCCGCGCCGCTGCGGAGGCGTTTGACCTGCTCTACGAGGGTTTTGCCGAGCCGATCTTGACCGGCGCTTACAACGAGCGCATCCTGGCCCGCATGGCCGGCGTCGAGATACGGCCAGGGGACATGGCCATCATCGCAGGGCGCAATGACTTTATGGGGGTCAATTACTACAGCGCCAAGCTGATCAGCGCCCGGCGCGGCGTCGTGTATGACGATGACCCGGAGTTCACCCGCATGGGCTGGGCGGTGCGCCCGGCAGGGCTATACGCCATCCTGATGCAACTGCATCGCGCCACCCGTGGCCGGCTGCCGCTCTACATCACCGAGAACGGCGCGTCCTTCGCCGACCAGGTCGTGGATGGCCGCGTGCACGACGAGCGCCGCGTGGCTTATCTACGCGCCCACTTTACCCAGGCCCATCGCGCCATCCAGGACGGCGTTGACCTGCGCGGTTACTTTGTCTGGTCTTTGATCGATAACTTTGAGTGGTCGTTCGGCTATCAGCAGTTCTTCGGCATCGTGCGCGTGGAATACGCCACCCAAGCGCGGATCATCAAGGACAGCGGCTATTATCTGCGCGACGTGGCGACCGCGAACGCGGTGGTATGAGCCTGGCGCGTTCGCCAAGTGGGACAACTTAGCATCGTCCCCCGCCTGCGGGGAAACAGCAACTACGCTGGTGTGAGTGATGTTAAGCAGCTTCCCGGCCAGCCCCTCCCCAGCCCTCCCCGTTTACGGGCTTAGCATTACCCATAAGTGCTTGGGGGGGTTGGCGAGCATGCTATGCATCAATTGCCAGGCTGCCGCGATGTCGGCGAAGGAGCGAAACCCTAGCCAGGGCAACCTTCTGCCAAGCTATGCTTCTAGCGAAGGCGAATCTAGAGGGTGGGCGACGCAGGGGCGGTTCGCGAACCGCCCCTGCGCGCGCCCGGACTAAAGCGCTGCGGGGTCGCTGGCACCCTGCCTTACCCTTGTCATTCTGAGCGAAGCGAAGAATCTAAACGCGCGCCGGACTGAAGCGCTGCGGGGTCGCCGGCACCCTGCCTTATCCTTGTCATTCTGAGCGAAGCAAAGAATCTAAACGCGCGCCGGACTGAAGCGCTGCGGGGGCACTGGGGCAGGAGGTTGGGTGGCTTCGCGGTGTTTTGGTTGGGCGGGATTTTAGATGCTTCGCTTCGCTCAGCATGACGCACTAAACGACTGCCCCTATTCGTGAATACGCCCAGCAATTCGTGAATCCGAAGCGACGTCACCTAGCCCGTGTTGCGCAGGCCGGCGCTCACTCCGTTGATCGTCAGCTCGATCGTTCGCCTGAGCGCGGCCTCCTCGGCGTTATCCCCTTCGCGCTGGCGCGCGCGCAGCCGGCGGATCATCTCCACCTGAATGTAATTCAGCGGGTCCACGTATGGGTTGCGCAGGCGGATTGACTTCTGGAGCACCGGCTCGTTGTCCAGCATGCTGGTCTGGCCGGTGATCGTCAAGATAGCATCGCAGGTGCGGTGAAACTCTGCCTCTATTGCTGTGAAGATTCGTTCGCGGATTGCGTCGTCCTCTACCAGCGTGGCATAGCGCCGAGCAATCCCCAGGTCGGCCTTGGCCAAGCTTTGCTGCGCATTGTCCAGCGTGGTCTGGAAGAACGGCCAGCCGCGGTACATCTGGCGCAACAGATCACGGGTGTGATCGCCGCGCTCAAGCATGGCCTGGAGCGCGCTGCCCAGCCCATACCACCCAGGCAGCACGAAGCGGCTCTGCATCCAGGAGAACACCCAGGGGATCGCCCGCAGGTCATGCACGCTGCGCGTTTGCCGGCGGTAGGCAGGCCGCGATCCCACCTTCATCCTGCTGATCTCGGCGATCGGTGTGGCTTGCGCCCAGAAGGTCAGAAAATCGGGGTCTTTATATACCAGCGCATGGTAAGCCGCGAATCCCCGCTCGGAGATCTCCTCCATCGTTGCGATCCATTCGGCGGGGATGGGGGTGGGATGCTCGGCGCGATAAATCGCCAACAGCGCGCCGTAGGTCACCTGCTCCAGGTGTCGCCGCGCCAGGTCGGGGTCTTGATAGCGCGAGGAGAGCACTTCGCCTTGCTCGGTGATCCGAATCCGCCCGTCGAGCATGCCGGCGGGCTGAGCGAGGATCGCGCGCGCCGCCGGCCCGCCGCCGCGGGCAATGGTGCCACCCCGCCCGTGAAAGAGCGTGAAGCGGACACCGTGTGCGCGGCAGGTCTCGGCGATCGCCGCCTGCGCCTTGTATAGCTCCCAGTTGGCGGTGATGTAGCCACAGTCTTTGTTGCTGTCCGAATAGCCGAGCATGATCGTCTGCTCGTCCCCCTGGTCGCGCAGAAAATCGCGGTAGGTCGGGTGCGCGAACATTGCGCTCAACACGTTCGCCGCCTGGCGCAGGTCCTCGCGCGTCTCGAAGAGCGGGACAATCGGCAGCGCCACCCGGCACCACTTCATCAGAAGCAAAGTCTCCAGCACGTCGGACAGCCCGCTGGTCATGCTGATGATGTAAATGCCGATCGCCTCACGCCCATAGCGGGCGATGGCCTCGCGGGCCACCGCCAGCGGTTCGGTCACGATCAGCACGTCGTTGCTTGGCATCCCGATCCGGTCGAGGGTGCTCTCGCAGGGCTGTATCAATTGCTCGGTCAAGAGGGCGACTTTCTGCGTTTCGTCAAGCTGGGCGTAGTTGGCGCAGCGCCCGCTGCGTTCGAGCACTTCGGCCACCGCCGTCTCGTGCCAGGCTGAATGTTGGCGCAAGTCTAAGCGCGCCCAGTGGGCGCCAAAGGTCGCCACCTGGCGCTGTAGGTCGCGCAGCTCGCCTTCGGCCAGCATTGCCCCGCGCCCGCGCTGCAGGCTCTCGACCACGACATCGAGCGCAGCGCTCAGCTCCGCTGTAGCGATCGTGCGGGGCAGCGCCAGCGGCAGGCTGAGCGTCGGCGAGAGCTTAAGCGAGGGGCGGTTGAGGGTGAGCGGATAAAGGGGGTAGGTCTTGGCCTGTTGAATCGCGGCCTGAGCGCGCTCGGCCAAGCCGGCCATCACAGCGCGGTATGGCTCGTTGAGGTAGCGTTGAGCGATGCCCTGCGTCTCGGGCCAGCGCTCAAGCTGGGCGACCAGCGCCGCCAACTCCGGCGTGATCGCATCGCGGTTGGTCGAGATGCTTAACGCACGCGACAGCGCGCGCAGCACCTCGTATATCTTGTTGAGCGCGCACTCCCGATGCAGGCGCAGCGCCTCGGCAGTCACTTGGGCGGTGACGTTAGGGTTGCCATCACGGTCGCCGCCGATCCATGATCCAAACGTTAGCCAGCGCCGTGGGACGCGCACACCGGGGTAGTGCTTATCCAGCGCCGCTTGGAAATCGTCGTAGAGCTGCGGGATGACCTGCCATAGCGTGGCTGTGAAGTACCACAAGCCGGTCTTCACCTCGTCGGTCACCGCCGGCTGCGCGGCTCGCGAACGGTCGGTCAGCCAGAGCGCCACGATCTCACGGCGGATCGCTTTGATGAGCGCTTCACTCTCGGCGTGCTGTGATTCATTCTCTTTCAAGAGGTCGCCTAGCCGGCGCAGTTTGGTCAGCACAGTGCGTCGCTTGGCCTCGGTGGGGTGCGCGGTAAAGACCAGCTCAATCGAAAGCCGGTCCAACATCGCTTGCAACGCCTCATGGCTCACCCCGCGCTCCTTTAGGGCGATCAGGGCAGCTTCAATAGATTCCCGGATTGGCTCATGGCGGCGGCCGGCGGCCCGTTCGGCGCGGTAGTGGCGCAGCTTGGCCGTGCGGTAGTGCTCCTCGCACAGGTTCACCAACTCAAAGTAGGTGGTGAATGCCATCGCCATCTCGTAGGCTTCGTCCACGCTTAGGCCGGCGATCACTTGGCGCAACTGCTCGGCGGCGCCCGGCTCGCCGGCCCGGCTCTGCTTGGCCAGCGTGCGGATGCGCTCTTCCAACGCAAGCGTCTCTGGGCCTTCCAGCGCCGTAATCACCTCACCCAGCAGCCGGCCCACGAAGCTCACCTGCTCGGCCAGGGCGCTGCTGCCAGCAGCCTCCGCGCTTTGTCTCATCCTGTTATCGGACATGCATCAGCAATATACACTCGTGCGTGTTGGGTGGGTGCATTTACCAATAAGGGTAGGCAGGATGCTGGTGTCCCTTTTGTGCGCTTTATGCTGGTCACGCCAAGCGTTAAACTCCGAACTCTCGTTTCCTAGCTCATGCTATTATCCAGAACATGCAGCCGGCGCTGCGCTTGTACCACTGGCTTCTCTTTCTGGCTGTTAACGTCGTGGTCTCCACACTTGCTTCTCTGTTGGTCGTGCAGGCATTTATTCAGACGGTGAACCGCTCCACCCTGCCGGCAGCGCAAACGGTGTCGGCCTCGCCCACCCCTGCCAGCACCCCAGCGACGAGCCAGAGCGCCAGCGCGCCGCCCCCTGCTGATCTGCCCGCGCCCGCTGCCGCCGAGCCACGCGCACCCGCTTCCCCTGCGAACTTGCCGCGCGTGCGCATCAGCAACATCATCTATCCCGGCCAGCGCGCGCGCGAGGTGGTGGTCCTCGCCAACGAGGGCGAAGTTGTGGACCTCACCGGCTGGACGCTCTCCACGCCGCGCGGGGTCACCTATACCTTCGGCAGCGTGGTGTTCCCCAACAATAGTTTCATTAACCTCTACACCACGAGCGGCGTGGACACGCCGACCAGCTTGTTTTGGAACCAACCCCAAGCCGTGTGGCAGGTCGGCGATGTGGCCACGCTGAAGCGCGGCGATGAGGTGATCGCGACTTACACGGTTCGCTAATGCTCACCAGCGCAGCGCTCAGGAAACTCATCGCCGGCGGATCAAAGGAAGATGTTGAGATCTTGCTGGCGCGGGCAGCGACGGCAGAGCGCATGGCCCGCGCGCTGGCCGCGCTGGCCAACACCCGCGGCGGCGTGCTGATCGTCCCGTTCGATTTTAAGGAAACGAGCGATCCCAGCGCCATGCGCGACCGCGCGCTACAAGCCCTGCTGATGATCGAGCCGCGGCTGATCGTCCCCCTGCCCTATCTGGTCGGCGAGGAGGGCGGCCCGCCGGAGGCGCTGGTCGTCGAGGTGCCGGAGGGGCTGCCGCATGTCTACGCCGTGGATGGGCGCTACTTTGGGCGAGAGGGCGGACGCAGCGCGGTCATCGGCGCGCGCGCCTTGCGCGAGCTGATGCTGTTGCGCGGCGAGAACACCTGGGAATCGGCCGTGCCCAGCGGGGTCAGCTACGACGACCTCGACCCGGCCAAAGTGGAGGCTTACGCACAACGCCTCCCTGCCGGCTACGGAACCATCGAAGAGTTACTGCTGCGGCGCGGCTGCGTTGTCAAGCGCGGGCGGACGCTCAAGCCGACGCATGCCGGCTTATTGCTCTTCGGCCGGCAGCCACAGCGCTGGGTGCGCGGGGCCGAGCTGATCTGCGTGCGCTTCAGCGGCACGGCTATGGACGACACCTTCATCCGCCAGACGATAGACGGGACGCTGCCGGAGCAGATTCAGCGCGCCGAGGCTTTCTTGAACGACCACCTGCCGCGCTACGCCAGCCTGAGCGGCTGGCAGCGCCAGGACGCCCTGCCCTACCCGCCCGGCGTGCTGCGCGAGGCGATCGTCAACGCTGTGGCCCACCGCGATTACCGCCTGACCGGTAGCCAGATTCACGTGCTGCTCTTCGCCGACCGCACCGAGGTGCACAGCCCAGGCCGGCTGCCCGGCCACATGACGCTGGACAACCTGGTGCGCGAGCGCTATTCGCGCAACGAGGCGATCGTCCAGGTGCTGGCCGACATGGGCTTCATCGAACGGCTGGGCTACGGGATTGACCGCATGATCAGCGCGATGGAGGCCGCCGGCCAGCGCCCGCCGGTCTTCGCCGAGCGCGAGGCCGGCTTCACCGTCACCCTCTACGCCCGCACCGTTGACCCGCTGGGCCTGCCAAAGGCGCAGAGCGCCCAACAGGAACGCTGGCAGAAGATGCTGGCATACCTCAAAGCCCACGGCCGGATCACCAACCGCGAATATCAAGACCTGTGTCCCGAGGTCAACCCGGAGACCCTGAGACGCGACTTCGCCGACCTGACCGCGCGCGGCGTGATCCTGCGCATCGGGGACAAGCGCGGCACATATTACATCCTGAAATGACGCTCACCCCGCGCGTCCTCTTGTTGATCTACAACCCGCTCATCGAATCCGCGCCGAGGCCGGCGCGGCTGAGCGACCTGCTGGGCTGGAACGACCCCGACCGGCTATGCGCACAATACATCGAGGACGTGGCCGAGGCATCGCACGGCCAGGTGCGCTACGCGATCGTCGAGCGCGTCGAGCTGGATGCGTATCCGGTCAAGGTGGATGGATTCCGCTACGACGACGCAAGCTACCTGCGGGCCTGGCGCACGCAGGCCGGCTTCCACCAACCCGACACCGCCGACTACGCAGCGATCTTGAAGGACGCCGACTTCTTGGCGAGGCTGGAAAGCAACCAAGTAGATGAGCTGTGGGTGATGGCCTTTCCGTATGCCGGCCTGTATGAATCGTGCATGGGCGGGCGGGGCGCGATCTGGTGCAATGGCCCGGTCATCGCGGGCACTGCGCACGTCGCGCGGCGCTTCGTCGTGATGGGCTTCAACTACGAGCGCAGCGTCGGCGAAATGCTGGAGAACCTCGGCCACCGCGCCGAGAGCATCATGGCGCACGTCTTCGCCGGCCTGCCGGAGCAGCCCAAGCCACCGGCCTGGCAAACCCTGTTGGGCGCGCTGGGCATCGGGCGAGCGCGACCTGCGCCGGCAACGGTTGACCTGAACGGGAACCTGTGGGCGCACTTCATCCGCCACGAGCACACCCATCCCGGCGCAGCCAGTTGCGGCAACGTACACTTCGCGCCGAACAGCACCGCCGACTACGATTGGGGCAACCCGCGGCCGGTGCTGAGCGACGCCGACGACTGGTTGAACTACCCGCACTTCACCGGCCAGCGGCGCTGGATGAGCTGCGCGGATTGGGGCAACGGCGATATCCGACTGCATCACCTCTGGTGGATGAAGCGCTTTCCCCACGTCGAAGGCACCACGCCAACCGGCCGGCTCAATAATTGGTGGCATTACATCATCGGCCTGGCGTTTTAAGTGCGGACGCTGTTCGAGAGACCCCGGAAGCGCTTCACGCCACATTGGCTGGCGTTGGCGATCCTGATCGCGCTGATCGGGCAAATCCGCCCGCCGCACCTGTTGGTCACGCTGGGGCCGCCGCAGCGCGTCGCCACGCGCAACCCGCTGGCCGGCGTGCATACCCGCTTCGTGGAAGAGGTAGAAGCCTGGAAGATCAAGCGCGGCATGGAGATGATCCGCGAGATGGGCGCGCCGTGGATCGTTGAGTTCTTCCCCTGGGCGTATTACGAGAAGGCCAAAGGGCAACGCGACTTCGCCGCCGCCGAGCGCATCATCGCCCACGCCGAGCGCCAGGGACTCACCGTCATCGCCCGGCTGGGCTTTGTACCGGCCTGGGCGCGACCGAGCGAGACGACTTTCACCTACCTCGACCCCGAACGCTACGCCGATTTCGCCGACTTCGCCGCCGCCTTCGCCGCCCACTTCAGGGGTCGGGTGAATCATTTCATCGTTTGGAACGAGCCGAATCTACAGAACGAGTGGGGCATGCGGCGGGTGGACCCAGCCGGCTATGTGGCGATGCTGCGCGCCGTCTATCCGGCCATTAAGCAGGCGCATCCGGGAGCCATCGTGCTGGCCGGCGCGCTCGCGCCGACCATCGAGCGCAACCGCGATGTGGCGTTGAGCGACCTGGAGTATCTGGAGGAGATGTACCAGGCGCTGCGCCGCCAACCCGCCATCACGGGGCTGCTGTGGGATGGCCTGGCCGTCCATGCCTACGGCGCGACCATGCCGCCCGAAGCGCCGCCCGATCCGGGCGCGATCAACTTCCGCCGCGTGGAGCTTCTGCGCGCGATCATGGAAGCACACGGCGACGAATCGCCGATATACATCACGGAGGCCGGCTGGAACGACGACGTAAGCTGGGTGAACGGCGTCACGCCCGCCGAGCGCATTCATTACACGCTGCGCGCGCTCGACTACGCGCGGACGCATTGGCCCTGGGTGCGCTGCGTGGCGTTCTGGGTGTTCAAGCTGCCCGCGCCGGCCTACGGCTATCGCGACCATTTCACCTTCGTCACCCCCTCGCTCGAGCCGCTGCCCATCTACGACGAATTGAAGCGCGCGCTTCAGCAGGGATAATCCAGCACATGACCACACAAAACGCTTTCGGCTCAACGGCCACTTCGCGCCAGCAGTGGCATCACGGCCCATCCTGGCTGTGGCTGCTCTCGTTCATCGCCTGCGCTGTCGCCGACTGGCTGATCGGGCGTTGGACGATCCTGCCCATCTACGTCGCTGCGTTTTATCTGGGCATGGTGGTGATAGACCTCTTCACGTATCCGATGTTAGAGCGCTGGCGCGCCTGGGTGCGCCGGCATGGCTTGCGCGGCTGGTACCTCATAGAGGTCGGGCTGATGTGGCTGGGCACGAGTGCGGTACTGATCGCCTTTGCGCCGGCCTGGCTGAACTGGACATGGGCCGGCCCGCTCTGGCTACAGGTGCTGGGGGGCATCGGCGTGGTCGTCTCGGTGCTGATCGGCGTGTGGGCAGCAGGGCAGATGGGCTGGAAGCGGCTGCTCTTCGTGCCGGCGCTGTTCCCGCCGGGCGAGATGGCGCAGCGTTACGACGTGCCGCAGCGGTTAGTGGTCGCTGGCCCTTACCGCTACGTGCGCAACCCGCTCTACCTCACCGACATGACGCTGATCGGCAGCGCAGCGCTGCTCACCCAGAACTGGTTTCTGGTGGCGACGCTGTTGATTTACATCGCCCAGGTTGGGATGCAAGTGCGCCTGGAGGAGCGCGAATTGCGGCAGCGCTTTGGGGTGCAGTATGAGCGGTACTTGAAGGCCGTGCCGCGCTTCATCCCTCGGCTGACGCCGGTTGACCCAAAGGCGATCTACGGCGTGGAAGAGAACGCCTGAGCGCGCTAGGGCAGACCTCACCGA
>DAOTYZ010000252.1:0-1604 GCA_034434555.1 Candidatus Roseilinea sp. | reverse complement strand
CGCCGGCACTTTGCCGGCGCGGCGCAGTGCGTTCACGCCGCTGCCCACAGCAGTGCGAATCTCAGCCTTCAGTGTGATCTCGTTCGTCATGACGTTCGGACTCCTTTCTCAACCGCCCATCGGTCGTTGAACCTACTCACGGTCGCCATCGCGGAGGGCCGACACATGCTGCGCTCGGCCAGTCCTTGATCCTGTTGGGCAGAGTGTGCAGATTATATCGGGGTCGTACTTACGTCAGGGGTGCATTCACAGCCAGGGGCAAAACCCTGGGTGGGCGACGGCAGTGCAGTCGCCCACCCTTTGTGAACGCGCCTCATCATCTGCCAATCCCCAATCGCCAACGGCAGACAAACTATACTCGCCTCCTGCGACGTATTCATGTTCCAAAGATCGCGGCTCACCCTTGCCGCCCTCGCTCTTCTCGCGCTCATGCTGGGGATGCTGGCGCTCGACGCTCTGCTGCCGACGCTCCGCGGCAGCGCATGGCCTGCGCTGTCCGATGCGCTACGAACTTACGTCACGGTCTTTCTGGGCATCTTCATCGAGGCGGCGCCGTTTTTGCTGCTGGGCAGCGTGGTGGCCGGCCTGATCGCCGAGTTCGTCACGCCCGACGACGTCGCCCGCTTCTTCCCCAGGCGTTGGCTGACGGCGCCGCTGGCCGGCGCACTGCTGGGCATGGTCTTCCCGGTGTGCGAATGCGGCGTGGTGCCGGTGGTGCGCCGGCTCTACCAAAAGGGCTTTCCCACCGCGGCGGGGATCGCCTTTCTGCTCGGCGCGCCGGTCCTCAACCCCATCGTGATCGCCAGCACTTACGCAGCGTTTGGCCTTGGGCCGATCTTCTGGGGCCGGCTGGCTTTCACCTTGCTCATCGCGATGGGGATTGGGCTGGTCTTCAGCGCTTCACCAAACATCACCCGGCTGCTTGCTCCGCGCTCGTTGGGTTCGTTCGTAGCGGGAAGTGGCAACCTGCACCTGATCTCCATCGGGGTGCCGCGTCACGCCTCGCTTTCGGCGCGCCTGCACAGCGCGTTCAGCGCAGCGACAGAGGAACTATTCGACATGGGGCGCTACCTGGTGATCGGCGCGCTGATCGCCACCACGCTCCAGACCTTCGTGCCGCAACAGACCTTGCTCGGCATCGGCCAGGGACAGATCAGCTCGGTCATCGCCCTGCAGGCGCTCGCTTTCGTGCTCTCCGTATGCAGCACGGTGGACGCCTTTCTGGCGCTCTCCTTCGTCAACACGTTCACCACCGGCGCGGTGCTGGCCTTCCTGGTCTTCGGGCCGATGGTGGATGTCAAAAGCACGTTGCTGTATCTCAACGTCTTTCGCCCGCGCGCAGTGGTCTACGCGGTAGCGATTTGTTTCCTCGCGTCGCTGCTGATTGGGACATTCATCAACCTGAACGTGGCTTGGTAGATCAGCCATGGGCATCAGCTTTCAACTCACCCATACTGACGGGCGCGCCCGCGCCGGCGTGCTGCGCACCCCGCATGGCGAGATCCACACGCCGGTCTTCATGCCGGTCGGCACCCAGGCGACGGTGAAGGCCGTGCCCCCGCGCGACCTCGAAGCAATGGAGGCGCAGATCATCCTCGCCAACA
>DAOTYZ010000251.1:0-4379 GCA_034434555.1 Candidatus Roseilinea sp. | reverse complement strand
CTGCCGATCCATTGGCGATGGTGCTCTCGGAGCGGGCGATGGCCAACCCGCAGATCGTCCAGGCCTATCGCGAGCGCTGGGGCCTCGATAAGCCACCCCACGAGCGCTACCTGACCTACCTGGGCAACTTGCTGCGTGGCGACCTGGGCGAATCCATCGTCACCCAACAATCGGTCGCCGCCGACATCGCGCGCTACTTCCCGGCGACGGTCGAGCTGGCCGTCAGCGCCACGCTGATCGCTGTGTTGATCGGCGTGCCATTGGGCATCCTGGCAGCGGTCAAGCGCGACCGCGTGCTCGACCACCTGGCGCGCTTCGTCTCGCTGATCGGCGTGTGTGTGCCGGTGTTCTGGCTGGGGCTGCTGGCGCTCTCGCTGTTCTACTATCGTCTGCAATGGATGCCGGGGCCGGGCCGGGTGAACGCGCGGTTGGAGCTGCCGCCGACGGTCACCGGGCTGCTGACTGTGGATAGCCTGCTGGCTGGCCGCGGCGACGTGTTCGCCAGCGCGCTCCACCACCTGATGCTGCCGGCGCTGGTGCTGGGCCTGTATAGCATGAGCCTGATCACGCGGATCGTGCGCTCGGCCATGATCGAGGTCCTTCAGCAGGATTACGTGCGCACGGCGCGGGCCAAGGGCTTGATCGAGCGGCTGGTCATTATGCGCCATGCGCTGCGCAACGCAGCCCTGCCGGCCGTCACCGCGATTGGGCTGGCCTTCGGCAACCTGATGGCGGGCGCGGTGATGACCGAGACCGTGTTCGCCTGGCCGGGCATCGGCCGCTATGCGGTCGAATCAGCGACGAAGCTGGACTTCGCGCCCATCATGGGCGTGACGCTTCTGGTGGCTGTGGCATACATCGTGATTAACTTCTTCGTGGACGTTTCCTACGCCCTGTTGGATCCGCGCATTCGCCTTTCCTGAGCATGACTGTCGTCACCGCTTATCCGCCGGCTGGCGCGCTCAGCGAGGGTCGTTGGCCCGCCGTCTGGCGTCGCGTGCGTCGCATCTGGCACAACCGCTCGGCGGCGCTGGGTGGCGCGCTGGTGTTGGCCTGGCTGCTGATCGCGTTGCTGGCGCCGCTCATCGCACCCTATTCACCGACTGCGCAGAAGGTCACCAACCGCCTGAAACCGCCCAGCGCGCAGCACTGGTTCGGCACCGACGAGCTGGGGCGCGACGTGTTTAGCCGCGTGCTCCATGGCGCGCGCGTGTCGCTGCCCGTGGCGCTGGCGGTGGTCGTCATGACCGGCACAGTGGGCATCCTGCTAGGAGCATTGGCCGGATACCTTGGCGGCCTCACTGACGAGATCGTCATGCGCGTGGCCGACGCGGTGTTGGCCTTCCCCTCGCTCATCCTGGCGATCGCCATCACCGCCGCGCTGGGGCCTGGCCTGTTGAACGCGGCGCTGGCCATCGCGCTGGTGCTGTGGCCGGAATACGCGCGCCTGGTGCGCAGCCAGGTGATCGCGCTGCGCGAGATGGAATTCGTGAGCGCGGCGACAGCGCTGGGCGCTTCGCCCTGGCGCAACCTGTTTGCGCATATCCTGCCGAATGCGCTGCCGTTGATGCTGGTGAAGATCAGCTTGGACATGGGCAACGCCATCCTGCTGGCGGCGTCGCTGTCGTTCGTTGGCCTGGGGGCCGTGCCACCGACGCCGGAATGGGGCGCGATGGTCGCCGCGGGCCGGCACAAGTTCTTCGAGTGGTGGATCGCCACCTTTCCCGGCCTGGCCATCTTTACCGCTGTGGTCGGCTTTAACTTCCTCGGCGATGGCCTGCGCGACCTGCTCGACCCGCGCCTGCGGCGCATGGTCAGCTAGCGCGCCGGCGCGCCGGCGTCGCGCGCGGCGCAGCCGGCCTCGTAGCGCGCCAGCCAGCGCTCAGCGAACGCCTGAAAGCGTCCCTCGACGATCGCTGCGCGCATCTCGCGCATCAGGTCGAGCAGGAAGGCGATATTGTGAATGCTCATGAGGTACATGCCGAGGATCTCGCCGGCTTGGAGCAGATGGCGGATATAAGCGCGCGAGAAGTGTCGGCAGGCATAGCAACCGCATTCGGGGTCGATCGGGCGGTCATCCTCGGCATAGATGCGGTTGCGCATGTTGATGCGCCCGTCGCGGGTGAAGGCCGCCCCATGGCGCGCCAGGCGGGTGGGCAGCACGCAGTCGGCCATGTCCACCCCGCGCGCCACGGCGCGAATCAGGTCGGTCGGCTCACCCACCCCCATCAGGTAGCGCGGCTTATCAGCGGGAAGTAGATCGTCCATCCACGTGATGATCTGGAACATATTGGCCTTGCTCTCGCCAACGGCCAGGCCGCCGATCGCATAACCAGGGAAGTCCAGCGCCGTCAGGAAGCGCGCGGATTGCTCGCGCAGGTCAGGGAAGATGCCACCCTGGACGATGCCGAACAGCGCTTGGTCCGCGCGACGATGGGCCTGCCGGCAGCGCACAGCCCAGGCGTGTGTGCGTGCCAACGCAATGGGGTTGTAGTCTCGGTCGGTGGACGGCGGGCATTCGTCCAGGCACATGATGATGTCGGCGCCCAGGTTCTCCTGGATGCTGATCGCCTTCTCCGGCGTGAAGCGATGGAATGAGCCATCCAGATGGCTCTTGAAGGTCACGCCGTCGTCGTCTATCTTGCGTATGGCGCTGAGCGAGAAGACTTGAAAGCCGCCGCTGTCGGTGAGGATCGGGCGCGACCAGCCCATGAAGCGGTGCAAACCGCCACGGCGAGCGATCAGCTCATCGCCGGGGCGCAGATAGAGGTGGTATGTGTTGGCGAGGATGATCTGCGCCTCCATTGCTTCGAGGTCGCGCGGGGGCACGGCCTTCACCGTCGCCTGGGTGCCGACCGGCATGAAGACCGGCGTGTGGATCTCGCCATGCGGGGTGCGCAGCACGCCGGCGCGAGCGCGCCCGTCAGTATGGATGAGTTGAAAGCTGATGCCCATGGCTGATCTACCAAGCTACGTTCAGATTGACGAATGTCCCGATCAGCAACGAGGCGAGGAAACAGATCGCTACTGCGTAGACCACCGCGCGCGGGCGAAAGACGTTGAGATATAGCAACGTGCTTTTGATATCCACCATTGGCCCGAAGACCAGGAAGGCCAGCACCGCGCCGATGGTGAACGTGTTGACGAAGGAGAGCGCCAGAAAGGCGTCTACCGTACTGCATACGGAGAGCACGAAAGCGAGCGCCTGCAGGGCGACGACCGAGCTGATTTGCCCCTGGCCGATGCCGAGCAAGGTCTGTTGCGGCACGAAGGTCTGGAGCGTGGTGGCGATCAGCGCGCCGATCACCAGGTAGCGCCCCATGTCGAACAGTTCCTCCGTCGCTGCGCTAAATGCGCTGTACAGGCGCGCCGAGAGCGAAGCGCGGTGTGACATTCTCAAGGAGATCAGTGAGAGGTTGCTGCTTTCCTCTGCCAATGAAGCCAGCGAGCGCGGGGCGAGAATGCGAACAACGCTCGGCGACGCGCTGAAGACCAATCCGATCCCCGCCGCGATCAGCAGAGTACAGGCCAGCCGCCCCCAGAACACCGGCCCAAGGCCAAACGCTGCGTAAGTGCTGGCGATCACGATGGGATTGAGGACCGGCGCGCCGAGCAGAAAGGCGATCCCCGCCGCGGTGGGAAAGCCCTTTTGATAGAGCCGGCGCACCACCGGCACCACGCCGCACTCGCATACCGGGAAGACCATGCCCAGCAACGCGCCGGCCAGCGGCGCCGTCAGCCAATGCCTGGGGAAGAAGCGGGCGACATCGTCGGGCGTGACGAACTCGGCGATCAGGCCAGCCACCACGCTGCCCAGCAGCAAAAACGGCGCCGCCTCGATGAAGATGCCCAGAAAGACCGTGACGTAGGTTCGTAGCGCATCGGACAGCGCAGGCCATGAGCTGCCGCGGAGCGTCGGCAGCAGGGCGTCGAGCGCCAGCATCCCCAGCATGAGCGCGAGAAGAGCGAGGGCGGCAAAGGTGAGCCGCAATCGTTGGAACATGAATGCGTCGCAAAAGGCGAGTATAGTTTGTCTGCCATTGGCGATTGGGGATTGGCAAATGATGGGGCGCGTTCACAAAGGGTGGGCGATGGCACTGCCGTCGTCCACCCAAAGTTCTGCCCCTGGCTGTGAATGCACCCGACGTGAGTACGACCCCGATATAATCTGCACACTCTGCCCAACAGGATCAAGGACCGGCCGAGCGCAGCATGTGTCGGCCCTCCGCGATGGCGACCGTAAGTAGGTTCAACGACCGATGGGCGGTTGAGAAAGGAGTCCGAACGTCATGACGAACGAGATCACACTGAAGGCTGAGATTCGCACTGCTGTGGGCAGCGGCGTGAACGCACTGCGCCGCGCCGGCAAAGTGCCGGCG
>DAOTYZ010000250.1:0-4289 GCA_034434555.1 Candidatus Roseilinea sp. | reverse complement strand
GTGGGCGATGGCCTACACGCCGCCGACGAGCACGTGATCTTAGATTCACTGGTCGAGCGGGCCGCGATGAACGCGCTGATCCTGCGCGATTGGTGAGCGCTCAACGCCGCGCAGCAGGGCGACCGCGGCCAGGACTTGCGGGTCGTCGTCGAGGGCGTAGCGCCACCACTCGACGGGCACGAGATGATCCGGCTGGACGCCGCGCCCTTCGAGCCGGCGGCCATCTGGTGCGCGGTAGTGTTTCACCGCTATCCAGGCCATTGAGCCATCCGGCAAGCGCAGCGCGTGGAGCATCTCAACATTGCCCGCAGTGGGCGAGCCGACCACCTGAGCGCGGCGGTGGCTTTGCATGACGGCCGCGAAGATCTCGCCGGCGCTGTGGGTGCTCGGGCCGGTGAGCACGGCGATCGGCAGGCCGGCCAGCTCGCGGAGCGTTCGGCCTGCCGGGATGGTGTAAACGTCAACGTCGCCCGTGCGGCGGCCGACATACTCGCCCGCCGGCCCGCCGTTGATGAACAGCCCTAATACATTCACCATCTGGCCGATGATCCCGCCGTCGTTGGCGCGCACATCAATGATCAGACCGCGCATGGGCCCGCCGCGCAGCAACCCCTTCAGCGCCTCGCGCACTCGCATTTCAGCAGTAAAGGAGAGGAAGTCGTATATGGCGATGTAGCCAATCCCCTGATCCAGCCGGCGCGCGAACACCGGCGGCGGGAGCTGGCTGAGCGAATAGGTCTCGCGGGCGATCGCCACGTCGCGTGGCCGGTCGCCCGGAGATTGCAACGTCACGGTCACCACGCCTTCGCTGCCAAAGAGCGCGTCAGCGGCGCGCTCCACCTGGCTCAAGGACATGCCGTCAACCGCCAGGATGCGGTCGCCCGGCCGCAAGAGCGCTTCGGCCTGGGTGTTCGGCACCACTTGGAGGATCAACAAGCTGCCGTCGGGCATGGGTCGGATGCTGGCTGCCAGGCCGGTGATCGCAGTCCTGTTGCCGCCGATGCGGTGGCTCTGGAGCGCGCTGGCCTGGGCCGGCGGCAGGAAGACCGAATGGCCGTCATCTAACTGGCCGACCATCTCGGCCATCAGGCGATAAAACTCGGCATGCGTCTCCGCTCGGCGCGCCTTGGCCTCGTAGGCTCGTCCGACCGCTTCCCAGTCCAGGCCGTTGAAGTGCGGGTCAACGTAGTTTTCGGCGATGAACTGCCAGGTGCGCACGAAGACCGTCCGCGCGCGGTCTAACTTGAAGGGCAGAGGGCTGGGAAAGGACTGGGCTGCCGCCTCATTCGCTGGATTGAGATGACAGATCGCGAGCGCCAGAAGACAGGCGATATATCGGGTAATCGTATGAGCAACCATGCTGCGTTGAAGCGCCTCTGAGTGCCCAGTATTTTGCCCTAGCCGTGGACATCCTCTAGAACGGGCGCATGGTGAATAGCGAGAGGAACAAGATAAACGTGCCGATGAAGACGACGTTCCGGCGCAAGTCCAGTGGGGTGATGTCGTTCAGGGGCTGGGCGTGGTTCACGCCGCTCAGCGACGCGAACACCATCCAGACCCACCAGATCGGCGAGGCAACCAGGCCCAGGACGGCCAGGACAGCGATTGTCCCCAGGCCGATGCGGCGCGCCCATTTGCGCCCTAGGGCGGCGTAGGCGATGTGCCCACCATCAAGCTGGCCGACCGGCAGTAGGTTTAGCGCGGTGATCACCAGGCCGAAGCGCGCTGCCAGCAGCACTGGGTTAAGGATGATGCCGTAGTCGAGTGCCTCAGGACGAAAGAGCGCGATGAGCAGGGTAACAAGGTAAGAGCGCGTGGGTGGTGGGGGGTCGGCGGAGAGCGTCGCGTCGAACAGGCCGATCACGAACAACGGCACGGCCACCAGCAAGCCGGCGAGCGGCCCGCCCACCCCTACGTCGAACAAGGCCCGTTTGTTCTCCACCGCCCCGCGCATCTGGATGAACGCGCCGAACGTGCCCAGCGTGCCGGGCAGGGGCACAGGGATGAAGTAAGGCAGCGTCACCGGCACGCCGTGCCGGCGGGCTTGAACGTAGTGCCCCAACTCGTGCACGGCCAGGATGGAGAGCAAGGTGAGGGCGAACGGCACACCATACGAGAAGATCGCCGGCAGCGTCGGCTCAGCGCCCGAGAGCAGCGCCGCATACATCCCCCCGAAGACCGTGGTGGTGACGATCGTGGCCAACAGGAGCAGCCCGTTCAGCCACGGGCGCTGGA
Source organism: Candidatus Roseilinea sp. (assembly GCA_034434555.1). Taxonomy (GTDB): domain Bacteria; phylum Chloroflexota; class Anaerolineae; order J036; family Brachytrichaceae; genus JAAFGM01. The sequence goes on along the minus strand of DAOTYZ010000250.1, from coordinate 2,054 downwards.
CGGGGTTGACCTGGAGGCTGCCTTTCACGGCCATCACCTCCTCGCCCTGGCCGGAGTCGTGCTCGCGCATGACCGGCATGTAGCCAAGCTCGGCGAAGCGCTGCTTCAACCGCTCGAAGGCCTCTTGGGCGCTCACGCGCAGCTTGCCGGTGAAGGTGATAACTTGGCCGGCGACCAGCTCGGCAGTCTGCTCGATCATCATCACCTCGGCCACCCGCGCGCGCAACACCATCAGCGCATCGCGCTCCTCGCCGCTGCGCACTTCCACATTGGTCGTTGGGAGTTGAGAAGATTCCATTAAGCTGAGGCTAAACGAAAGAGCTAAGAGCGAAGTAAATCCAGCGCGTTGGCAAGGTCGGCGATCAGGTCATCGGGATGCTCTAGGCCGATGGAGAGCCGGAGCAGGGTGCGCGGCGTGGTCGTGTTTGGCCCTTCAACGGATGCACGGTGTTCGATCAGGCTCTCCACGCCGCCCAGGCTGGTGGCGCGGGTGAATAGGCGGACGCGCGCGGCGACGTTCAGCGCATCCTGTTCAGCGCCGCGCACCTGGAAGGAGACCATGCCGCCGAAGCCCCCGCGCATCTGCCGGCGCGCGATCTCATGGCCGGGATGAGTGGGCAGGCCGGGATAATCCACCTGAGCGACTGCCGGGTGATCGGCCAAAAAGCGCGCGACGCGCAGCGCGCCCTCCGACTGCGCCCGCACTCGGCAGGGCAAGGTCGGCAGGCTGCGCAACAGCAGCCAACAGTCGAACGGCGAGGGGGCCGCGCCGCCGAACACCTGATAGCTGCGGATGCGCTGGATGAACTCATCGTCGGCCTGCGCAACCACGCAACCGCCCAGCACGTCGCTGTGCCCGCCGATGTACTTGGTGGTGGAGTGCACGACCAAGTCAGCGCCCAACGCCAACGGCTGCTGAAGGATCGGCGTGGCGAACGTGTTATCGCAGACCACGCGCGCGCCGGCTGCGTGTGCAACGCGCGCAACCGCAGCGATATCGATCACCTGCAGGCGCGGATTGGACGGTGTCTCGATCCAGATCAGGCGCGTGTTGGGCCGCAGGGCGTCGGCCAGCGCACCCGGATCGGCCAGATCCACGAAGTCGGACTGCAATCCCCAGCGCTGAAGCGCGCCGGTGAGCACCGCGCGCGTGCCGTAGTATGTGTCAACCGAGGCGATCACGTGATCGCCGGGGTCAAGCGCCTGGAGCACAGCGGAGGTCGCGGCGTTGCCAGAGGAGAACGCCACTGCAACTACACCTCCCTCCAGCGCGGCCAGCGCCTGCTCCAGGGCCTGGCGGTTGGGGTTGCCATTGCGGGTGTAGATATAGCTGCCGGGGAAACTCCCATCCGCTGCCCGCTCGAAGGTGGTGGAGAGGACGATCGGCGGCACAACCGCGTGCGTGGTCGGGTCAACCGCGCGGCCGGCGTGCACGGCAAGCGTCTCGATGTTCATTGTTTAGCCCTCGCCCCACTCTAGCTCATAGTCGCCGATATATACGAGGTCGCCTGGCCGAATGCCCCGCTGCTCTAGGGCCTGCCCTACCCCGCTTTCGTAGAGCAAACGCTGGAATAGGATCACCGAATCGTCCAGGTCCCAGCGCGTCATTTGCACTGTGCGCTCCAGCGCCGGCGAGATCACCCGGAAGCCGCCGCGCTCGCGCACGATCTCAAACTCAAATGGGGCATCAGGCTCGTAGATTGGCGTTGGCTCTGGTTCGGTCGCCGCCGGCGCGGGCAGGACGTCCAGCAGATAGGCCGCCCAGCGCAGCAGCTCGCGGGTGTTCAACCCGCTGGCCGCCGAGATCGGCAAGGTCAGCGGCGGCTGGCCCGGGGCCGGCGGGCGCAGCGGCAGCGCGTCCAGCGGGAGCGACCGCCCATCCGCGATCTTCCCCTCGCTCAGGTATAGCTCAAAAGCCGCCTGGGCGTCGGGCAGGTCCATCTTGGTCATGGCGACGAGCTGCGGCTTCTCGCTCAGGCCGTGGCCGAAGGCGGCCATCTCGCAGTTCACTATCTCGTAGTCCCTGAGCGGGTCGTCGCTCAGGCCGTCGAGCA
>DAOTYZ010000249.1:0-6048 GCA_034434555.1 Candidatus Roseilinea sp. | reverse complement strand
CTGGCCCATGCGTCCAGCACATGATAGAGCGCTGTGGTGTTGGTAATCGAATGCCCATCGAGCGATCTTGCGCCTGGGTATAGGATGAAGGCATGGGTTTGTTCGCCGCCCAAACCGCCGTGCGATCCCACCAGTTCTTCAAACGAAGCAACGCTGCCATCTGGATAGATCGCGCTGTTCAGGATGAGGTCGCCGGCGCTCTCGAACTGGGCCAGGCGCAGCAACTGCGCTGCCTGTCGTCCCGCATCTTCGCCTGCGAAAGGCAATAAGGGGTCTTGGCCGGTGATCGCGCCGCTGTTCAAATCGCGCGCCCCATATTTGCCCAGCAACAGCGCATGGCCATCGTCGCCCAGCCCAACGACGAATCCGATGCCGGGATGCTTGACCAGGACGTCCACCAATCCAGGATGCTGTGCTGCGATCTCGCTCAGCGTGGCGCGGCGTTCACCGATCGTGTTGAAGTAGATATGCGCCAGGTTACCCGAAACGCAGACCACGATGTCGTCCTGTTCCTTGCCCCTGCGCTGGGGGTGTAAGGCTTGTTTCTCCATGCCCTTCAGGGTGCGCGCGGTCGCTGCCATGGTGACTCGCCGGATGCGTTGCTTGTGTAGTTGTTGGCTGGCGGCGTTTAGCTCTGCGATCAATGCCTCGACGAAAGAATGGCCGGCATCAATGATTGCTGCCTCGCCCACCTGCAGGTCGCCGCGCGTCAGCGTGTTGATCAACTGGCGCAGCGTCTGGCCGTGGCGCTGCCGAAAGGTCGCTCCCTGCGATTGCCCGTGGTCAGAGAGCAAGACCAGGTCATACTCGAAGGGCGCCAGATAGCGGATGGTCTGCAGGACATGCCGCACATGCCGGTCGAACCCCCTGAGCGTGCCCATGGCGTCGGGGCTGCATGGGCCGGCGTGATGGGCCACTTCGTCGTAGCCCAGGAAGGAGGTGTAGATCACCGGCGCGCCGCGCGTGATCTCCCACATCGTCGCGTAGATCGCCAGGTCGCGCAGCAGGACGTTGGTGGCCACCCGCAGGCCGGTGTAAGCGCTGGGAAAGCGCTTCTCCAGGCGCGGCTGCGTGTTGAGCAGGCGTTGGCGCAGCGCCTGGGCGATCTCCAACAACAGGTCGGCAGCGCACAACGCCAGCGTGCGGGCGAAGGTGTATGGGTTCAGCCAAAAGGCGATCAACACGTCCAGCGCCCGCTCGGTGGGCAGCGCATTCGGGCGCGCGATCGCGCTCAGCGTCAGTAGTGAGCGCGCCGCGTCGCCGTTGATCAGGTTGTTGATCGAGCTACCTTGGCGCAACAGCCCATGGCCGTTGCTGTAGCGCTGGTTGAGCACGTGCGCGTCGCTGGGCCGGTTCGAGACCCACAGCTTGCCGCGCCGCTTGTCATACCAGCGGAAGGCGGGGATGTCCTCGTTGTTGCCATACATGATGCCGGCCTGGGCCGACGAGGTTTGCGAGGGCAAGCCGCAGTCGAAGGCGCTTAAGCGATAGCCGGCCTTCAGCAACTCGCGGGTTGCGGGCATTAGCCCGCTCTCCAGCGCGACCTTCATCCGCTCATAAGAAAGCCCGTCTATCTCCAGGATCACCACGCCGCGCCGCTGCGGGTCTTTAGGGCGGCCAAACGTCACCGCGTTATCGCGCACCGCCTGGATGATGAAGCGCAGATAGGTGTAGTCATCATCCAGCGCGATCAGCCCGTTGATCAGCGTGTTCATCAGCGAGAGCGCCAGCGCGCTCGGCAGCAGCGAGTCCGGCGCCGGCGCTGCCGCGCCGCGCATCAACTGATGGGCCCCGAGCAACAGCACAGCGTTGACGGCGAAGGTGATCAGGCCGGCGCTGAAGACCACCATCGGCACCCGCAGCCAAAGCAGCACCGGCAGCAGGGCAAAGTTGATCACCGCGATCACGCTTGCGCTCAAGGCCGCGCGCGCCAGCGTTGTTGTCGTTACCTCCTGGGCAGACCAACCTAGCGCCAGCAGCGCCAGCACAGCGACCAGGGCCGCTGCGAAGAACCAGCCCAGGCTGATCGCCAACCGTCGGAAGTCGCGCAGCAGCAGCCAGCGCATCTGCCGCGTCTTCATTGCACGCATGACGCGCCGACTATATCGCGCTCCCTTGCCGGGAAGGGTATGTTCATGCCCAGGTATGACCGTCCGTGGGCTGCTTGTCAGCCGCGCCGACGTGACATGCTGAGCGAAGCATCTAAACTCGCGCCCAACCAACGAAGCCGCCGACGGCGTGCCTCTGCGCGAACTCAGTCCTGCCCCTGGTCGCAGACGCGCTCGGCAACGGCCACCCGTCCACTTGACAAACACGCCCCCCGGCGCGACAGTTAGCCCCAACGTGGCCGATGCGATCAACGTCCTCTGCCTGAGCAGCGCAGTCAAAGGCCAGCGCCTATTGCGCGCGCTCAAGGCGCGCGGCTGCCGCGTCTTCCTGCTCACCGAGGAGCGCTGGCGCGGCGAAGACTGGCCCTACGACGCGCTGGATGGCATCCACTACATGCACAGCCTGGCCAACCGCCAGCACGTGATCAACGCCGCCAGCTACATGGCGCGCGGGGTGCGCTTCGACCTAATCATCCCGCTGGACGAATACGAGGTGCAGACGGCCGGCGCGCTGCGCGAGCACTTCGTCATGCCCGGCCTCACCTCCTGCCAGGCCCAGCCGTTGAACGACAAGCTGGCGATGCGCGTCCGCGCCCGCGCCGCCGGCCTCCCCACCCCCGATTTCACCCCCATCTTTAACTACGACGCGCTGCGCGAATGGATGGATCGCGTCCCGCCGCCCTGGCTGCTCAAGCCGCGCCAGGAAGCCGGTGCGATGGGCATCAAGCGCTGCGACGATGCCGAGCAGGTATGGCGCTGGCTCGACCGCCTGGGCGATGATCAATCGCGCCGCTTGCTGGAGCAGTTCATCCCCAGCCAGGTCTTTCACGTGGATGCGCTGGTCTGGGAGGGGCAGGTGATCTTCGCCGTGGCCAGCGCGTATGGCGCGCCGCCGCTGGCCGTGATGCACGAGGGCGGCGTGTTCGTCTCGCACACCCTGCCGGCCCAGAGCGAGGAGGCCCGCGCGCTCTTCGCGCTCAACGCCCAGGTCATCGCCGCGCTCGCCCCACCCGACTTCTGCGGCGCGCTCCACGCCGAATACTTGCGCGGGCTGGCCGATGGCGAATGGCGTTTCTTGGAGATCGGCGCGCGGGTGGGCGGGGCGCACATCGCCGACGCCATCGAGTTCGCAGCAGGCGTCAACCTCTGGGAGGCTTGGGCGCATATCGAGCTGGCCCGCTATGCCGGCCAGACCTACGCGCTCCCGCCGCTGCGCGAAGATTACGCCGGCGTCGTGATCTGCCTGGCCCGCCAGGCCCAGCCCGATCTCTCAGCCTACGACGCCCCAGAGGTGGTCTGGCGGCTGCGCAAGCCCTTCCACGCCGGCCTCATCGTGGTCTCGCCCGACGCTGCGCGCGTCCAAGCCCTGTTGGACGACTACGCTGCGCGCTTCGCCCGCGACTTCCTGGCCCGCGCTGAGCCGTGGGAGACCGGCCGCGCCGTATAGTTGATGGCATGGATGTCGCTATCATCGGCGCGGGGGCGACCGGCCTGGCGGCTGCCTATGACCTGCTGCGCGCCGGCCACCGCGTGGCGATCTTCGAGCTGGGCGATCAGCCCGGCGGCCTGGCCGCCGGCTTTAAGGCCCCAGGCTGGGCGTGGTCGCTGGAGAAGTTCTATCATCACTGGTTCGCCTCGGATGCCGACCTGCTGCGGTTGGCCGATGAGCTTGGCATCCGCGACCGCGTGATCTTTCGCCGGCCGATCACCGTCTCATACTGGGAGGGGCGCTTCTATCCGCTGGATTCGCCACTCGCCGTGCTGGCCTTCCCCGGCCTCTCGCCGATTGACAAGCTGCCCTTCGGCCTGGCGCTGGTTTACCTAAAGTACCTCACCCGCGACTGGCGTGCCCTGGAGCGCTACACCGCCCATGCGTGGTCGGCGCGCTGGATGGGCCGGCGGGCCTACGAGGTGATCTGGCAGCCACTGCTGGAGGGCAAGTTCGGCGAATACTACACGCAGGTCAACATGGCCTGGCTGTGGGCGCGCATCAAGGCCCGCACGCCGCGCCTGGGCACCTTCGTCGGCGGCTTTCAGGCTTTCTTTGATGTCCTGGCTGCGCGCATCTGCGCGCTGGGCGGGGCGATCCACTATCGTGCGCGGGTGGAGCGCCTCTGGCGCGAGGACGACGGCCGCTGGTCGCTGCGCCTGGCGGCCTCAAGCGGCGATCTGCCGCGCTTCGACGCCGTGCTCAGCACGGTCTCGCCGCGCGCGATGGCCCGGCTGGCCCCGCAGTTGCCGGCGGACTACTTGGCCGCGCTCAACGCGCTGCGCTCGCTGGGCGCGGTGATGGTGATCTTCGCCCTGGACCGCCAGTTAGACGCGCGGGGTTATTACTGGCACAACCTGCCCAAGCGGGCCGGCTTCCCCTACCTGGCGATGTGCGAGCATACCAACTTCGTGCCGGCGGCGCACTTCGGCGGCCAGCACTTGGTGTACTGTGGAGATTATCTGCCGCCTGATCATCCTTACTTCTCCATGAGCGAGGAGGAGCTGCGCGCGCATTTTCTGCCCTCCTTGCGCCGCTTCAACCCGCGCTTCGAGCCGGCCTGGGTGCAGGCAGCGTGGGTCTTCCGCGAGCCTTACGCCCAGCCGGTGCCCTTCGTCCATCACTCGCGCCACATCCCCCCCACCCGCACGCCGCTGCCGGGGCTATTCTTCGCCAGCATGAGCCAGGTCTATCCCTGGGACCGCGGGACGAACTACGCCATCCGGCTGGGGCGCGAGGTGGCGGCGCAGATCGCCGGCAGTGTGGCACGGTGAGCGCCGACTTGTAGGTGGCAATGGGTGCGTTCACGGATTGGGGCAATCCAGCCAAGGCACGCACTCGCCCGGCTGCCTGAACGATCACGCCGGTTATATTTAGATGCCTCGCTGCGCTCGCGCAGCAAGCACAAACGATTGCCCCCTGTGCGTGAATGCACCCCTGGCGATGCATTCCGGCATCGGCGGCGCTCACCTCCGCCGAAAACTCTAACCTGAGCTTAACGCCTTTCACGGTGATGTATCAGGATAAGGCCATACACTTTGTGCAGAACTTCACAAACCGACCCTCTTGACGGGGTCGGCGGCGAAGGCTGTTGTTGATTTTTGGGTTGTCTTTTTCAAGGAGTGTGAGTGATGTCAGCTTTAACGATCGGTCAGTTTAGTTTTGTGTCTAACGTGTTGTCCTTTACAATCGCGGCAATGTTTGCCTCGGCTATCTTCTTTGTGCTTGCGCGGAGCGAAGTCCTGCCAAAGTATCGCATCGCGCTTGTCATGTCAACCCTTGTGGTGGCCATCGCAGGCTATCACTACTTCCGCATCTTGGAGAGCTGGCAGGGCGCGTATGCGCTCGTAGATGGCGCGTATCAGCCGACCGGCAAGCCGTTCAACGATGCATACCGCTACGTGGACTGGCTGTTGACAGTGCCTTTGTTGACGGCGGAGCTTGTGGCAGTTCTCAGCCTGCCGCGCGACCGCGCGGCCAGCCTGACGTGGCGGCTGGCCGGCGCAGCCGTCCTTATGATCGTGCTAGGCTATCCGGGTGAGGTGGCCGCGACGGTCACGGAACGCGCGATATGGGGCTTCCTCTCGACCATCCCGTTCGCCTACATCCTGTTCGTGCTGTTCCGCGAGCTTGGCCCGGCCATAGACCGGCAGCCGCCGCAGGCGAAGGTGCTGGTGCGCAACATCCGCCTCTTGCTGTTTGCCACCTGGGGCTTCTACCCCATCGTGTATCTGCTGCCCATCCTGGGCGTGGGCTTGCTCTCGGCCGAGGCCGTGGTCGGCGTGCAGGTGGGTTACTCCATCGCCGACGTGGCTGCCAAGTGCGGCTATGGCCTGGTCATCTACGCGATCGCCCGCGCCAAGACTGAGGCAGAGGGTGGGCTGGCGGCCGCAGAGGCCAAGCCGGCCATCGCCGCCGGCCAGTAAGCGCGCCGCCTCAAGGCAGCCTTGC
>DAOTYZ010000248.1:0-2428 GCA_034434555.1 Candidatus Roseilinea sp. | reverse complement strand
TGATGCGCGCGCAGCGCCGCGACGCCGTGCGGGCATTCGCCGTGTTTTTGGCCGTGGTGCTCTACGCCGCCGTGCTGGTTTACACCGGCGTGCATAACTTCAACCTGCTCAGCCGCACCGTGCCGGCTGACCAGCGCTTCTTTGCAATCATCGCGCTGCTGTGCCTGGAGGGGGCAGCGGTGTTTCTGCCGCTGGCGATCCACTTTTGGTTGGCGCCCGGCCCGCAGCGCTTGGTGGGGTATCTTCTCTACGGCTTGAACTTCGCGGTGGTCATGTTGAACACGGTGTTGGATGCCTTCACCCAGCGCGCCGAGCAGCTCCCTGATTGGCTTCAGCTCTACGCAGCCTTCATCCTGCCGGCCTCGCCGGTCTTCATCGGGGTTGGGATCGCCTTCCTCTTCCTGCTCGATCCCTCCAAAAAGATTCACGACGCGCGGGCAGCGGCCCAGGCAGCCTCTATGGATGCGTTGGCGATGCATATGCGCGAAGCGGCCAACCGGCCGGACATCAACGCTGCCCTTCAGCGCGCTGCGCTAAAGGACGTAGAAGCGGCCACCAGCCAGGTAACCGGCGTGCGCGTGGTGACAAAAACGCCGCCGGCGCTGCCCAAGGGCGAGGCAAACGGGCGCGCGCAATCGGCCAGGCGGGCGAGCCGCGCGCTCAAGAAGGAGGATTAGCGCGCTGTGCTCACGCCCAGCCGTCGGCGGGCCGCATCACTGAGCGCAGCCAATTCCGGGATGCGCAAGGCAGCCGCACACAGCGCGTAAATGCCCACCCCGACCAGTGCCGCGCCTAGGGTCACGATCGCCTGGTCGGTCAACGTCTCCAGCCCGAAGCGCTGGCGCAGGGCCGCGGCCACCCACCACACCACGCCGCCCATCAGCAGGGCAGCCAGGCCGGCCTTGACCGCCAACGCCAGCAGCCCATAGCCGCCCAAGCCGCCCACTTTGCGCCAGAGGAAGAGGCCCATCAGCGCCGCATCCAGGCCGGTCTTCAGCGAGTTGGCCAGGATCAACTCATCCAAGGTGAACGGGCGGGCGTCGGCCTGGTCCAGCCAAGCCAAGCCGGCGACCGCGAGCAGGTAGGCGCTCGTGGAGACAAGGCCGATCAGGGTGGGCGTGCGTGTGTCGCGCCGGGCATAGAAGGCGAAGAGCAGCGGCGTATCGAGCGCAGCGAAGAGCAACCCCGGCACAGCCGCGCGCAGGGCGAGCGCGGTGTAGGCAGTGCTTTCGGCGGTGAACGCGCCATGTTGGAAGAGCAAGGCGACTACCGGTGTGGCCAGGACGTAGAGGCCGACTGATGCCGGCGCGATCAGCACCCAGACCAGACGCAGCCCCTGAGCCAGGGTCGCCTTGAACAACGCGCCGTCGGCAGCGGAGAGCGAGGGCAAGATGGCGGCTGAGACAGCGGTCACCACCATGCCGAGCGGGAACTGGATCACCTGGGCGGCATAGCGCATGGTGGCCGGCCCTTCCGCGCTGATGCGCCCAGCGACGATGAAGCTGGCCTGCACAGCGAGCTGGGCCAGCGCCAGGCCGCCGGCGACGGGCAGGAACAGGCGGATCACCTGCGCGACCCCCGGCAGTCGCCAGTTCAGCGAGAGGCGAATCGGCACGCCGCGCAAGCCGGGGAGCTGGATGAGGATCTGGGCCACGCTGCCGGCCAGCAGACCCATCGCTAGCGCTGCCACGCCCAGCCGAGATTCCAGCAGCACCATGCACGCGATTAAGGTCAGATTGAAGGTGGTCGCAGTAAAGGCAGTGTAACCAAAGCGATGGCGGGCGAAGAGCGCCGCGCTCACCACGCCGCTTAGGTTGAGGAAGAGGATGGCCGGGATGGTGATCCGCAGCAGCAGCGCTACCAGGTCGGCGTCCTGGTTCGGCCCACCGCCGATGAAATGGGCGATCGCCTCGGCGAAGAGCCACAGCAAGCCAACCAGGATCGCCAGGCCCAGCGTAAACAGGCCGATCAGCGCGCCGAGCAACTCGCCGAACTGCCTTCGGCTGGCCTCGTCTTCCGCTTCGCGGGCCGCCAGCGCGCTCAACGTGGGCACCAGCGCCGAGCTGAGCATGCCGCCGGCGAGCAGGTCGTAGAACTGGGTCGGCACGTTCGCCGCCAACTCGAAGGCGCTGGCCGCCTGGCCGTTGCCGAAGTAGAACGACTTGACCATCTCGCGGACCAGGCCGACGATACGGCTGCTGAGGTTGCCGAGCGAGGTGAGCGCGGCAGCGCGGGCGATGCGCTGCTGGGTGGGCTGGGAAAGGCGCGCGCTCGGTGGATGGGCGGTTGCCGGCGCGCTGCGCAGCTCTGGCTGCCTGGCGGGCATGATGCGTTTGATTCTACGCCCCGCCCCCTGGTGGGAAGTGCGCCACTTGAAGTTAATACAAGAAACACGCACCGCAGAGACGCGAAGGACGCAGAGATTTTT
>DAOTYZ010000247.1:0-5179 GCA_034434555.1 Candidatus Roseilinea sp. | reverse complement strand
CCAGCTAGTAGGACGGCAGTGACGAAATGGAAGAAGCAACTGACCGAGTCGGGATTGCGAGGTCTCAAGGCTCGCCGGCCGCCTCGCAAGCTGTCGGCCAATCAATGTCAGCGCTTGGTTAGCATGCTCAAACAAGGAGCGCGTGCCCATGGGTTTGCCACTGACCGCTGGACGCAGCGACGGATTCAACAGGTGATTGCCCGCGAGTTTGGCGTCACCTACCATCCCAAATATGTCGGGCGATTGATGAAGGCGTTGGACTGGAGTGTGCAAGCGACGCGCTCGTGAGCGTGACGAGGAGCTGATACGTGCCTGGTTCAGCCGGGACTGGCCACGGATAAAAAAGCGCGGCGACTAGGCGCAGACATAATGTTTGAAGACGAGTTTGGCTTCTCGTTTACTTGGGCGCCCCGCGGCCAGACGAAAGGGGTCGGCAAATATCGGCGTGAAGTCTCAACTATGGTCGGGGTAACGCTTTCATTTACAAGCGCCATTTTGGGCGGGCCGTGCGCGCCGACGACCTGATCGTCGGGCTCTCGCCGTCACCTGCGACGTCGCTGCATCCTGGTTTGGGATCGGTCGCCGGCCCATCGGGCAAAACGAGTGCAAGATTACCTGGCAACTCAGTTATCGTTGAATGGCTGCCACCATACGCCCCGGATCTCAACCCGGAGGAATACTGTCAAAACAGCGTCTAAAGAACTGGACCCCCGAGCGAATCCGACGTGGAATTGACAATGGGTTTGCCCGTTTACGATGACCTGCTGCTGAGTTATGCCGGTTTATCCGTCAACCAACTTTGGTAACTCTCATAGAAGATGTCTCGCCATCCCGAAGAGGCTCCAGCACCACTACGCAGCGATGCTCCGACGATTGACTAGGGCCGCGCACGATCGGGCTTACCCCACTCGGCTTAATCTCTGATGTTTGAGCCTCCTCCGGACTTAGCGGCTGGAGAACGACGGTAGCCACTGCTTCGCTGATCAGTTGACAATGCTGGCCGACCGTCTTCGAGCCTCCTTCTCCGGACCGAAGCGGCTCAATTTGAACCACGCTGACGTAACCCTCCGGGCATGCTTCCACGCCACCTTCCGAGCGCGCTGTCTGAGCAAGTCCGAGGGCGATTAGACCGCCGGCGAGAAACAGAACGCCGATTTGTAGTGAAATGTTCCTCATCTTCAAACCTCCATACTGTGTTAGGGATTGACCACTCAGTCTGGCTAAAGCATGCCCAAGAGGGCGTTAAGCGGCTGTTAGGTTTATCCTAGTTGAGCACCCTTTCATTCCGGATTGATGCTTCCTCTTCAGCAGGTGCTTCATAGCCGGGCGGAGATGTTGTGTGGATCTGCGGGGGCTTGACTGGGAAGCGAGAACTCTTACTCCTAAGCGTGATTGCACCCTGCCCAAGGCAGTACAATCTTCGCCAATGTTATACACCCCGCCCTACACCAGCGAGCCGCTTCGCTCTGAAGTCCTGTCTTTCTTGGCCGACCAGCCCAAGCGGTTATTCATCGGCGGCCAATGGGTTGAGGGCGCGGCTGGGCGCGTGTTTGAGAAGGACGACCCAGCGACGGGCATCGTCTTCGCCCGCGTCTGCGAGGGCGACGCAGAAGACGTGCAGCGCGCAGTGGACATCGCGCGCACCATCTTCGATGACCCCCGCCATCCCTGGCGGCGCATGACCCCGCACGACCGCGAGCGCTTGATCCATCGCCTCGCCGATCTCATCGAGGCCGACCGCGAGACCCTCGCCCAGTTGATCACGCTGGAGAACGGCAAGCCACTCACAGCCAGCAAAGGCGAAGTGGAATCGAGCGTGCGCATGTTTCGCTACTACGCCGGCTGGCCCACCAAGATCGAGGGCGACGTCAAGCCGGTCTCCATCCCAGACCGCCTAAACTACACTGTGCGCGAGCCGGTCGGCGTGGTCGGCGCGATCATCCCCTGGAACTTCCCGCTCAGCATGATCGCCTGGAAGCTGGCGCCGGCGCTGGCGACCGGCAACGTGGTGATCCTTAAGCCGGCCGAGCAAACCCCGCTATCAGCCGTGCGCGTCTGCGAGCTGATCCAGCAGGCCGGCTTTCCCGATGGGGTCGTCCAGTTGATCAACGGATTCGGCGAGACCGCCGGCGCGGCACTCGTCGCTCACCCAGGCGTGGACAAGATCGCCTTCACCGGCAGCACCGAGGTCGGCAAGGTCATCATGCGCGCTGCCGCCGGCAACCTGAAGCGCCTCTCGCTGGAGCTGGGCGGCAAAAGCCCGCACATCATCTTCGACGATGCCGACCTGCCCAAAGCTGCGCTCACCGCAGCCTACGGCATCTTCAGCAACGCCGGTCAAAGCTGTAACGCCGGCTCGCGCTTGTTTGTGCATCGCAGAGTCTATGACGAAGTGCTGTCCAGGGTTACCGAGCGCGCGACGAGCATCAAGGTCGGCCCCGGCATGGCGCAGGGCAGCGAGATGGGGCCGCTGATCTCGCGCGAGCAATTCGCGCGCGTGCAACGCTATATCGCCGCCGGTTTAGAGCAAGGGGCGCGCCTGCGGACAGGTGGGGAGCGTCCGCCGGATGTGCCGGCGGATGGCTACTTCATCACGCCGACGATCTTCGAGGACGTGCATGGCGAGATGAGCATCGTGCGCGAGGAGATCTTCGGGCCGGTCCTGGCGGCTACGCCCTTCGAGACGCTCGAGGAGGTGGCCGCCCGCGCCAACGATACGCCCTACGGCCTGGCTGCCGGCATTTGGACGCGCGACATCGGGCGCGCGCACAAGCTGGCCGGGCTGCTGCGGGCCGGCACGGTGTGGATCAACTGCTACAGCCAGTTTGACCCCGCGTCGCCCTTCGGCGGCTATAAGCAGAGCGGCTTTGGCCGCGAGATGGGGCACGAGGCGCTGGAGCTATACACTAACGTCAAATCGGTGTGGGTTGGCTTATGACGGAAGCGCAACTGGTGCATCATCCCGCCCCAGCGCGCGAATGCGTCTATGTCGTCGGGCATAAAAATCCCGATACCGACGCGGTGAGTTCGGCCATAGGCTACGCCTGGCTGCTGCGCGAGCAAGGCAGCGCCGATGCCATCGCTGCCCGCGCCGGCTCACTCAACCCACAGACCCGCTTTGCCCTGGAGACCTTCGGCTTGTCCCCGCCGCTGCTGTTGGAGGACGCAGCGCCGCGCTTCGAGTCCATCGTTAACCGCATTGAACCGCTCACACCGGATACGCCGCTCTCGGCGGCCTGGCAACTCTCGGCCAAGACGCACCGCGCTGCGCCGATCGTCGAGCCAGACGGCACGCCGGTCGGGCTGGTCACCGGCCAGTCGGTCTTCAATTACCTCTCGCAGCATCTAGACATGACCTACGCCGTGTTCGGGAAGCTGATCGCCATCCCGTGCGGCGAAGCATGCGACGTGGACGTGCCGCGTTTCGCGCTCACCGACCGCATCAGCGACCATCGCGAGCGGGTCATGCGCACGCAGCGCGACGACTTCTGGGTGGTGGATGGCAACGGCAAGTACGTTGGCATCTGCACGCGCGCAGATATGCTGCGCCCGCCGCGCATGAAGTTGGTGCTGGTGGACCACAACGAGCCGGCGCAGGCGGTGAACGGGCTGCTAGAGGCCGACTTGCTGGAGGTGCTCGATCATCACCGCCTGGGCACGGTCAATACGACGGTGCCGATCTCGTTTCACGTGGACGCGGTGGGGTCATGCTCAACGCTCGTGGCCGAGCGCCTGCACTTGGCGCGGCTTGAGCCGCCGCCGGAGATAGCGGGCATGCTCTTGGCCGGCGTGCTCAGCGACACGCTGGTATTCAAGTCGCCAACCACCACGCCGCGCGATCACGCTGCTGTGCGCTGGCTGGCCGAGCGCGCCTTTGGCGTAGAGACAGAAGCGCGCATCCAGCACTTTGGCGAAGCGCTGTTGCGCGCCGGCGCCGACGTGAGCAATCGCTCGGCCCAAGACATGGTGCAGGCCGACCTCAAGCTCTTCGAGGCCGGCACGGTGAAGTTCGGCCTGGCGCAGGTGGAGGTGACCAGCTTCAACACCATCCTGCCGCGCATGGACGAGATCCGCGCAGCGCTTAAGGCGCTTCAGGAGCAGCGCGGGCTGGACTTCGTCGCGCTGATGATCACCGACATCGTGGAGAACAACAGCCTGCTGGCCGGCGTGGGCGAGGCGCGCTTCTTCGAGCGCCTGCCCTTCTCGCGCAAGGCCGAAGGGGTGTGGGACATGCCAGGGGTGGTCTCGCGCAAAAAGCAATTGCTGCCCACCCTGCTGGGGCTACTCCAGGGATAGGGCGCTTTAGTTGCTTAGCAACGTCCCCTGGCTCGGCGTGAAGCGCTCGGTCGTCAGGATCACGGCGCTCTGCTCTGCGCCGCCGCGCAGGTCGCTCACCGCGCCCTTGCTGCGCGCCGTAGCTTCCATCGCTCGGCGCCAATCGCGCAGGCGCTCGGCTTCCTCAGCGCTGATCGCATAGCGCTCACGGTAGGTCAGCAAGTGATCAACGAGTAGCTCCAGCGCCAGCCGGCGCAGGTCATAAGCATCGGCGAACACCTGCCAGCGCGCGAAGCGGGCGACTTCGCGCACGAATGCTTGAGCTGCTTGCGTCTGGCGCGTTGATGACTTGTAGAGCAAGCTGACTTGTTTGCCGGCGCGTCGCGCGGTTGACCACTCCAACCCAACCGGCGCTTGGATGTCGCTGCCCAGGATGAGCAGATGCACATCGGCTTGAACGACAGCGTCTAGGTTGGCTTCCTGATCAGGCCCAGGGGTCTGCGTAATCGTCCAGCCAAGCGAGGTTGGGATCTCGGTGATCGCCCGCGCCAGCACGTCGCGCTCGAAGCGCAGGTCATACGCCGCGGAGATATACAACCTGAGCTTGTCAACCATATATTTAGATTAGCACATCGGGCGCGTCGGCAGTGCGTTCGCCAATCCGGGCAACCATGAGTAGGCTGTCACCTGGCGAAGTTGGATTTACAGAGGGTGGGCGACGGCAGTGCCATCGCCCACTTGGGGTTTCTGCCCCTTGGGCCGTGAATGGGGTGCATTCACAGACGGGGGCAGATGCGTGGCCACAGTTGGTCGAAGGTTCCGCTCATGAGTGCAGCACGCAAGGGCAGCATGTTCTCTAAGCCAGCGCGCGACCAGCGCATGCCTGGCGCGCACAAACGTTGCT
>DAOTYZ010000246.1:0-2101 GCA_034434555.1 Candidatus Roseilinea sp. | reverse complement strand
AGTCCTCAGCCGGCGGCTGAGGGCGGGCGCGGCCGCTCACGCTACAGCCGGCCAGGCTGCCTATCAGCAGCACAGCCACGACAAGCCGATATTGAACAGCGCCCGCCGAGAGTAAATCACGCTTCATCACGCCTCCTTGAGCAAGTGAGGGGCACAGAAAGCCCTACGCAGTAGGCTATCACACGTGCCTTAAGTGCGTTCAGGGCAACTTGGGGTGGGCGATGGCACTGCCGTCGCCCACCTGCTTACCTGCGCTGGGCCACATAGCCTGTGGCGGGTTGCTCCTGTTGATGGACACATCCCAGGGAGCACCCCTGGCGCATAATCGGCGTCATCGCTAAGTTCGCCGATGTGTTCACCAGGTCATGGGCGGTCGTCGGGCTGCTCATCGCAAGCTGCGCGGGCAGCTCCTCGCCCCCTATGTCGCAACCGACGCCGCACGCCCAGCCTACGCCCACGCCCACGCCCACGCCGGACTACCCGTTGGCCCTTGCCGCCGACGTGCTGCGCGCGTTCACCGAGGCGCTGAATCGCCGGGACTTCTCAGCGGCCTTTGCATTGCTGGCCGATGCGCCGCGCGCCACATTGCGAGATTCGACTGCCCTGGCCCGCAGCTATCAAGCTGTGCTCGTGGCGGCTGCGGCCCGGAGCTTTTACGTCGAACCGCGCGGCGGCCTGTTGGTGCAAGATGGTCGCGCCACTGCTGCGCTGGCGACCCTCTGGGAGAGCAGCGTGGTTGGCCCCTTCACCATGACCAGCACGCTGGCGCTGACGTTCACCCAGGCCGGCTGGCGCGTGGACTGGACGCCCGACGCGATCATCCCCGGCCTGGCCGAAGGCGTCCTGCGCCTGGACCGCGAGGCGCCGATTCGCGGCGCGATCTACGCGGCCGACGGGACGCCGCTGGCCGTCCAGCAACCTTTCACCGTCCTCGGCGTGCAGCGCGGTGCAATTGCCGATGCCGAAGAAGAAGCGCGCCTGCTCGCGTTGCTCAGCGCAGTGACCGGCCTGGCGCCGGAGGCGATCAAGGCCAAATATGCCGATCAGCCGGCCGACTGGTTCTCACCCATCGCCGAGGTGGACGGCGAGACCCTTGACGCCCATTACGCGGAGCTAGAGCGCTTCCCCGCCGTGGGCGTGCGCCTCTTCTACCGGCGGGCCTACCCCCAACCCGACCTGGCGCCGCACGTGATCGGCTTCGTTGGGCCGATCCCAGCCGAGTCACTGGAGGCCTATCGCGCGCTCGGCTATCAGGGCGATGAGCAGATTGGGCTGGCCGGCGTCGAGGCCACAGCCGATGGCATGCTGGCCGGCCTGCCCGGCGGCCAGCTCAAGCTGTTCGCCAACGGCAGCGTGAACCTTTTGGCTGCGCGCCCGCCCGAACCGGCTCAGGATGTGACGTTGACGATCAGCCCGCCGCTTCAATTGGCAGCCCAGCGCTTGCTCGGCGCGCAGGCCGGCGCGGTAGTGGTGCTGCGCGCCGGCGACAGCGCGGTGCTGGCGATGGCCAGTTGGCCCAGCTTCTCGCTAGACAAGCGCCCCGGCGCGTCGGGAGCGCTGCTCAACCGCGCCACCCAGGGCCAATATCCTGCCGGATCGACCTTTAAGATGGTCACCATGGCAGCCGCCATCGGTGAGGGCTTGGCGCAGCCGGCGGAAGTCTTTCGCGATCCCGGCTACTGGGATGGCCTTGGGCGGGCCTTTCGCAAGACGTGTTGGCTGCGCGGCGGCCATGGGCGCATCACGCTGCAGGACGGCCTGACCGCCTCGTGCAACGTGGTCTTCTACGCGCTGGGCTTGCGCTTGCACCAGCATCGTTCGGATGCGCTCAGCGAATACGCCCGCCGCTTCAATTGGCAGCCCAGCGCTTGCTCAGTGCGCAGGCCGGCGCGGTGGTGGTGCTGCGCGCCGGCGACAGCGCGGTGCTGGCGATGGCCAGTTGGCCCAGCTTCTCGCTAGACGAGCGCCCCCGCGCGTCGGGGGCGCTGCTCAACCGCGCCACCCAGGGCCAATATCCTGCCGGATCGACCTTTAAGATGGTCACCATGGCAGCCGCCATCGGTGAGGGCTTGGCGCAGCCGGCGGAAGTCTTTCGCGATCC
>DAOTYZ010000245.1:0-21143 GCA_034434555.1 Candidatus Roseilinea sp. | reverse complement strand
GGCCAGCAGGTCCACGTTGAGCGCGTTCACGTCGAGCGGGAGATAAGCGGGGGCTTGCACCGCGTCGCTGTGGAACGGGATGCCGTGCTCGCGGCAGATCGCGCCGATCTCGCTGATCGGCTGGAGCGTGCCGACCTCGTTGTTGGCGAGCATGACGCTGACGATGACCGTGTCGGCGCGGATGGCGCGCCGCACGTCGTCGGGATCCACGCGCCCGCAGCCATCAACGGGCAAGAGCGTGAGGTCGAAGCCGAACAGGTCTCTGAGCTGGCATGCGGTGGTCTCGACGGCGTGGTGCTCGATGGGCGTGGTGATGATGTGGCCTGGCCCGCGCCTGCCGGCGTGTCGCATGGCGAACGCGACCCCTCTGAGGGCGAGGTTATCGGCCTCGCTGCCGCAGCCAGTGAAGACCACCTCACCGGCGCGCGCGCCGATGGCACAGCCCAATATCGCATGGGCTTCGTCCAACGCGGCCGCCGCCTCGCGCCCAAAGTGGTGTAGCGACGCCGCGTTCCCGAACGCCTCGCGCCAGAAGGGCTGCATGGCTGCTTCTACCTCTGGCGCAACGGGCGTGGTCGCTGAGTAGTCCAAGTACACTGGTCTGCGGGTCATGCCTGTTATGACGATTCTAAGTCCGCCAGGTGAGGATACGGTGACAATCCCGCGCGCCGTGACGATCCTAGGCGTGCGCGTGGACGACGTGACCTACGACGAGGCCGTCGCAATTGCCGAGGCGTTGATTGACCGAGGCGGCGCGCATCAGTTCGCCACTGTGAATCCAGAGTTCATCATGGCCGCGCAGCGCGACGAGGACTTCCGCGCAGTCCTGGCGCGCACAGCGCTGAACGTGCCCGATGGCATCGGCGTGGTGTGGGCGGCGCGGCGGCGCGGCGTGCGATTGCGAGAGCGGGTGGCGGGCGTGGACCTGATGCAAGCCCTCTGTGCCTTGGCTTCCCGCCGGCAGTGGCGGGTCTTCTTCCTCGGCGCGCAGCCCGGCGTGGCCGAGCAAGTCGCAGCGCAGATGGTGGTGTGCTATCCAGGCTTGACCGTTGCTGGGACTTATGCCGGCACACCTGGCGTCACCGAGGAGCTGGCGATCGGGGCGCGGATACGCGCCGCGCGCCCTCAGCTCCTCTTCGTCGCCTATGGCGCGCCGGCCCAGGATAAATGGCTGGCGCGCAATCTGCCGCTGATCCTGCCGGAGGCGGATGTTAGGCCGGGTATCCTCGGCATGGGGGTGGGGGGTGCGTTCGACTTCGTCGCCAGCGTGCAAAAGCGCGCTCCGCTGTGGCTGCAGCGCGCGCATCTGGAGTGGCTATATCGCCTGATCCGGCAGCCCTGGCGCTGGCGTCGGCAGACTGCGCTGTTGCGTTTTGCGGTGTCTGCGATGCTAGAATCGCGTTGATGTCTGGGCGGCCGACCAGTGATGCGCACCACGACCCGCGTCCTGACCAGCTCGTCAATCGCCTGCGCCAGGCCGGCCTGCTGGCCAAGCTATCGCCGGATGACCTGCGCGCGGTTTTGGGGCTTGTGCGTGTGCGCTCGGTGCTGGCTGGCGAGGTGGTGGTGACCGCTGGGTCCTCGGATACCAACCTATATCTGCTGCGAAAGGGGAAGCTGCTGGTTCGCCTGCCGAGCAAGGACAATCGCGACCCCGTTGTTCGCGCAGCGCAGATCGGGGAGTTGCTCAACGAGCTGGCCTTCGTCAGCGGGCACCCCAGTGAGGCCACAATCGAAGCCGTGACGCCGGCACAACTGTGGTACATCGCGCGCGAGGACTTTCAGAAGCTCTTGCGGCGGCGCCCTCAGATGCGCGGGGCGCTCGCTTACAACGCCGAAGAACAGCGATACGTTGCCCAGCGCAAGCGCTTCGACACTCAGCGTCAAGGTGAAGTGGTGCTGTGGTTCTCGCGCCGGCATCGGTGGGTGTTCGCGCGTCGGCTGGGCCTACCGCTGGTGCTCCTTATCCTATCGATCGGGTCGTGGTTTGTCGCGTTTCAGCAGCCGCTCTTGAGCACCTTTGTGCCGGCGTTCTCCGTCGCCAGCTTCCTAATCGCGTTGATCATCTTTCTGTGGCTGCTGGTGGACTGGTTGAACGACTACTACGTGATCACCGATCAGCGGCTCATCCATCGCGAGCGCATCCTCGTCCTATACGATGCGCAGGAAGAAGTGCCCTTGGTGATGGTGCAGAACGTCACTGTTAAGCGGCCCAGCGCGCTTAGCTCGCTGCTGGATGTCGGTGATGTTCTGATCGAGACGATGGGCGCACAGGCGAATATTCAGTTCGACTGGGTGAGCAAGCCGGATAACGTCGCGACGCTCATCCTGGAGCAGCAGGCGCGCGCGCGCGCTGAGAAGTTCGCCATGGATCGGGCTAAGCTCCGCACCGAGCTGCGCTGGGAGCTGGGGATCTTGCCGCGCCCGCCGGCGCCCGAAGCCCCAAAGGTGGCGACTCGAAAGACGCCTGCCGGCTGGGCGGCGCAGCAACGCAAGGCGCTGCTGCGCACGCTGCGCAACGAGCTGCTGCCGCGCATGCGGCTGGTGCGGGAGGACGACGTGGTTGTCTTTCGCAAGCACTGGCTGGTGCTCGTGCGCGAGACGTTGTTGCCGGCTAGCCTGCTGTTGATCTATCTAGCTGCCCTAGCCATCATCGCGACCAGCACATCGGTGCTTCGCCAATTCCTTTTCGGCACTTCCGCTTTGCTGGTTGTGGCGCTCATAGGGTTTGTGCTGTTGTTGTGGCTGATCTGGCGATATGAAGATTGGCGCAATGACCTATACATGATCAGCAAAGACCAGGTCATAGACTACAAGCGCGCCCCCTTTGGGCTGGGCAGCACCACGCAGCGCACGGCGAGCTTGAGCAACATCCAGAACGTCAGCGCGACCACCAAGGGACTCCTGGATAACCTGTTCAACCTCGGCGATGTGATCATCCGCACCGCTGGTGTAGAGAATGAGTTGTCGTTCCTGCGCGTGTGGAACCCTAGAGGAGTGCAGCGTGAGGTGCTAATGCGCGTCGAGGCGTATCGCATCGCCAAGCAGGAGGAGGAATCCAACCGGCGCTGGCGAGAGCTATCGGCGCTGATCGGCATTTACGACGAGCTGAGGCAGATTCACCCAACATCGAACACCCTATGATCAGGACGATCAAGAAGATCGGCGACCCTATTCTGCGCAGGAAAGCGAAGAAGGTCGAACGTATCACCCGCGACACGCTCAAGCTGATTGACGACATGGTGGAGACGATGCACCACGCGCGTGGCCAGGGGCTGGCCGCGCCACAGGTCGGCGTGCTGTTGCGCATCGCCGTCGTGGAGGTGCCAAAGTCTGACGACGTCCCCGGCAGCGGCGTGCTCTACACCCTGATCAACCCGGAGGTCGTCAAGCAGTCGGAAGAGACCTGGGAGTTTCAAGAGGGCTGTCTATCCATCCCAGGTTGGCGCGGTGACGTCGTCCGTCCGTATCGGATCGTCGTGCGTGCGCTGGATCGCCACGGTAACCGCGTGAAGTATGAAGTGGAAGGCCATGTCGCGCGTGCTTTTCTGCACGAGATCGATCACCTGGATGGCGTGCTATACATAGATAAACTGGTCTCTCCTGATCGCGTCTGGCGGGTAGATGAGGAACCGGTCGAGCATCCTGCATGACCCGCATTCACGTCTATGCCACTGCCGACGCCTTTGAGGCGCTGGCTGGTCAATGGAATGCGCTGCTTGCGCGTTCGGCGGCCGATACCCTCTTCCTCACCAACGAATGGCAGAAGGTCTGGTGGCGCGAATTGGGCGATGGCGAATTGCGCGTCCTGGCGATCTATGACGGCGACAGCGCGCTGATCGGTCTAGCGCCGCTCTTCTTTGCGCCCAACGCACTGGGCGTGGTAGAGGTTGCGCTGGTAGGGTGCAAGGAAGTTTCGGACTACTTGGACCTCATTTGCGCCCGCGGCCACGAGCCGGCCTGCTTGCGCGCAGTGGTGGACTTCCTAAAGAGCAGCGACGCGCCGGCCTGGCAGTCGCTGGCGCTGTGCAACATCGTCGAGACATCGCCCACCCTGGCGTTGTTGCCGGCGATGTTGAGCGCGGAGGGCTGGTCCCCGCGTGTTGCCTTTGAGGATACCTGTCCCGTGCTTGCATTGCCTGAGTCCTTTGAGGCTTATCTGGCCACCCTGGAGGGTAAAGAGCGGCGCGAGCTGCAGCGCAAACTCCGCCGTGCCAGCGAAGAAGTGGCGATCACCTTTACAACCGAAGCGAGCGCGCTGACGCGTGACATGGAAGACTTCATCGCACTGATGAAGGCCTCTGCGCCGGAGAAGGCTGCCTTCATGACGCCGCGCATGGCGCGCTTCTTTCACGCTATTGCCAAAGCGATGTTCGAGGTCGGCCGGCTGCAATTGGCCTTTCTGGAGGTGGCCGGCGTGCGCGCCGCAGCCTACATGAATTTCCTCTATAAGGATGCGGTATTGGTCTACAACTCCGGTCTTGATCCTCAAAAGTACGCTTACCTTAGCCCAGGCCAGGTGTTGATCGCGCGCCTGATCGAGAAGGCGATCCTTGATGGCCGGCGCGTCTTTGACTTCTTGCAGGGGGACGAGGAATATAAATACAAGCTGGGTGGCAAAGACGTTTCGCTATATACTCTCTCTGCGCAGAAGGGATGATCTCCCTTGGCATAGAAAGCGGGTAATGCAAGTCGTCGCTTTTATTGTCCTGTTGATGGCGCTGATCACGCTGGCAGCTTTGATCGGACTGGCTGCCCTGATAGCGGTTGCGGTGCGCCGTCGGCAGGAGGATCGCGCTACGTCCGAGGCGCATTATGCTGAGGATGCGCGCCGGCTGGTGGCTGAGATTCAGGGCATACTCGCAAGTAGCCCGCTTCCTCCCGAGCAGCGCGCTGAGCTATTGCGCCAGCTAAACCAAGTCCCACAGAACATCACCCGCGCGCTGGGCAAACTACAGCGGCTGCGCCGCGTCAAGCAGATCGCCAAGCGTTCAGATCACGCCAGCGCGGTGCTTCAGGAACTTGCCCACCTAGAGGCGCAGATCGTCGCGGAACTGCGCAGCGCGCACCAGACCTTGCTGGCTACGCCGGTGGCGCTGATGAAGCTGGACTTGGCCCGCGGCGACCGCGACCTTCAACGCATTATCGCCGCGCTGGACGAAGCTAATCAACGCCTGCGCGACTTGGCGGAGAGCTACGAAGCGCTGCGCACACGCCGCGCTTGGGAGTCGTTGGGGTAGGCTGCATGCTGCGACGGTTGGCCGTGTCATGCCTGCTACGGTAATCTGGGCATCACTATGGATATTTGGCTTTGCTCCTATTTGTGAATACCTTCCACCACAACATATACTGCTAGTCAAGCTATATAATTTTGAGTCACTCTTCTCTGTGAGCATCCTGCAAATGCCGCCATACGCTCTAGGTAGTGGAATAGGCTGAAGGAGCTTTTGCGAGGGAGATGAAGTCAGTTTAATTCGGTGGACAATTTTTATAGTTACACTTACTTACTAACAAAATATAATACGCACTATGATCGAATCTCAATATGTAAACTCAGATTTAGAAGTTCGTCAAATTATTAATGCCGCACGCGATGTGTGGATTCGCCGACTTATCGACCACTCGCGAGGGAACCCTCTTCTTTTCTACCGCGATCTTAAAGTAGGCACGCTTGATTTGACCTCCAAGAGAGAGGCCGTGGCCCGTCTGCTGAGGGGCGAGAAACTCACAGTTAGTTCGCTGGTAGCAACAGGCCAGTCTGTAGAGAGTCCTGATGTGCGTAAACAGACTGAAGCTGAAACGCATAAGAAAGTGCGTGATGCGCTTAGAGCGCTCCAGCGGAAGGCTCTAACTAACCGCGAGGAGAAGGGCATTGAGACCCTTCATTTGGCGATAGGGATGGCTACATGGCCTGCCGCCGACGGCGGGCGGCCGTATGAAGCGCCCATACTGTTGTTGCCAGCTCGTATTGAGACGCGCGGCTGGGCAAGTGATGAGCTACGACTCCAAATTGCAGGCGAGCCACTAGTAAACCCAGTGCTGATTTACGTTCTCGAGGAGAACTACGGGATTCGTATTGATCCATCCGCGATACTAAATGAGTGTAGCAGCGAGGATGAGTCAGGATACTGGCGTATTGATCCAGAAGCTGCTTTTGCGCGGATTGAGCGCGAAGCCAACGGTATACGGGACTTCGAGGTAAAGCGGCGCGTGATCTTGGCTAATTTTCAGTTTGAAAAGATGGCGATGGTCGAAGATCTTAAAAAGAATAGCGAATCTATATATTCAAGTGTTATAGTCGCAGCTATTGCTGGACATTTGCCTTCACGACAAAAATTAGCTCAGACTGGGATTAACATTGAGCCGGCTCAGCTTGATGAACGCCCTGCATCAGATGATTACCTTGTGCTCGATGCAGACTCCACGCAGCACCGCGTTATTGTGCTCGTTAGTAAAGGTCAGAGTGGTGTCGTACAGGGGCCGCCAGGAACCGGCAAGAGCCAGACAATCGCAAATCTGATTGCGCAGAGCGTAGCTGAAGGACGTCGCGTGCTTTTCGTCGCGGAGAAGCGTGCGGCTCTAGATGCAGTCATTAAGCGACTGACCCAAGTAGGGCTTGGTCACTTAGTGCTTGATTTGCACGGAGCATCCGTGTCACGGAAGGAGGTCATGGCGAAACTTGCACGTGCATTCGAGCAAATACGTAGTATGCTGCCAGTCAATGGAGCTGATGCAGTTCACCGAGAATTTGAGGCTCGGCGCAAAAAGCTAAACGAGCACGCACGTCGCGTGAACCAGATTCGGCAGCCGACCGGCCTTTCTGTAAATCAGATGATTGGTAAATTGCTTCGCCTGCCAGCCGAAGCAAAATCCGAACTCCGACTCCGTGGCGAGACAGTGGCCAAGCTTACAGCTGATCGCGCAAGCGAAGTAAAGCAGTGGCTTCTCGAAGCTGCTGCCAATCCAGCTCTGTTCCTCGGTAATTCTCCCTCCCCGTGGAACAATGCGGACATTAGAGATGGTCAACGCGCACAAGAAGCAATTGATCTAGCCAATAAGGCAGCCAGTGAGCTCTGGCCTGCGTTCGAGGCTCGTTTGCGACAGACAGTGAATCAGCTTGGCATTCAGCTGCCAGATACGCTGGATGAAGTGGCTTCACTGCTAGCTACTCTACGCGATGCACGCAGTATTCGCCAAAAGTATGGCACCGAGATTTTCTTATCGCAGCCTGGTGACCTAGCACGGGCTCTTAAGCCCGCAGCAAATGGCTTGCTAGCAAAGGCTTGGGCGTTCCTAAAGAACTCTAAGTACCGTGCTGCCCGCAAACGCATGCGCGCAATGCGCGTAGCACCAGCATCAACTGAAACACTTCTGCAAGAAGCCTTACAAGCAGAGAGAATACTTTGCCATTGGCAAGTTCTTAATCCGGCTTCGGCTGTGCCTATCGAGACGAGTACTGAAGATGAACTCTTAGCTGCGTTTGAAGCTCTCAACGAGGCGATAACGAAGCTTAGATCTATCACAGAAGCTGGGCTGTTTGATGGTATGCGGCTTTCAGCGGTAGTCTCAAGGTTGCAAGCACTTGCCAGCGATCGGCAAACGCCATTCCAGTTGCCAAGCATTCACGAACTTCGATCGCGCTTCAGCCAGAACGGACTTGACAGCTTTCTGGATGATCTCCGTGCACACAACGTTGACCATGAGCACTGGTTGGTTCGGTTCGAGTATGTTTGGCTTTACTCAGCATTGGAGCAAGCATTGGCATCCGACCCAGCTCTCGCTTCATTTAGCGGTCGTGTCCACGAACAAATAGTCGAGGATTTTAAGCGCTTGGATAATGAACGCGTGCATCTTGCTGTCCAGCGCGTGCGCAGACTCCATGCCGAACGTGCGATCGATGCGATGAACCAATACCCTGATCAGGCGGATTTGGTTCGTAAAGAGGTAAGCAAGAAGTCGAGACATATTCCGCTGCGCGAATTGTTGGCTCGTGCACCTGACGTTCTCACACGAATCGCTCCTTGCTGGGTTGCAAGCCCACTGTCGGTGAGTCAGTTGCTAGATGGTAGCAAACGGCATTTCGACCTTGTGATCTTTGATGAAGCAAGCCAGATTCTTCAAGAGGAGGCGATTCCAGCGCTCTACCGCGCAGAACAAGTCGTTGTAGCTGGTGACCGGCATCAACTGCCGCCTACAACGTTCTTTGCAACAGCTATTGAAGGCGAAGACGATCCCCCTGAGGATACGCCCCCCGAGACAGCCGTGGTAACGCCGTCAATTGGTGGGTTCGAAAGTCTACTGGACACACTAGAAGCGTTTCTGCCGAATTGGCTCTTGGAGTGGCACTATCGTAGTGAGGATGAACGGCTTATAACCTTCAGCAATGCTCACGTATACCAAGGACGCCTCGTGACTTTCCCAAGCACGCACAGCTATGAGGTGATCCGACACATTCTCGTACGGCACGACCCTGGATTAGGCAACCAGGAAGAGAGCGCATCGCGAGAAGTCGAACGGGTTGTTCTCGAGGTCATCTCACACGCGAGAACGTGGCCAAACGAATCACTCGGCGTTATCACCATGGGCATTAGGCATGCGAACCGCATACAGGCTGAGCTAGATCGTGTTCTTTTCGAACTCCCTGACCTTTCAGACTTCTTCTCGCTCGATCGTGAAGAGCACTTCTTCGTTAAGAACCTGGAGAACGTGCAAGGCGACGAACGTGACGCTATTATTTTGTCGATTGGGTATGGCAAAACAGCTAGTGGGGATTTACCGCACCGCTTTGGTCCACTCACTCAAGATGTTGGCTACCGCCGCCTGAACGTGGCTATAACGCGGGCAAGGCGTCGGATGCGTGTCATTAGCTCCTTCTCACATAATGAGATCGATCTGAACCGCTCTGGAAGTCGCGGCGTGCAGCTACTCAAAGCATTTCTGGAATACGCTGCAAGCGGAGGCACGCGGTTTCCTGAGTGCGAACGCGCAGGAGAGGTTAGTCTAAATCCATTTGAGGCAGATGTCCGTGATGCTCTAGAAGCCCGAGGCATCAAGACAAGACCTCAGTATGGTGCGTCTCGGTATCGCATCGATTTAGTTGCAATGCATCCGGAGAAGCCTGGTCAACCCGTGCTCGCAATCGAGTGTGATGGGGCATCTTATCATTCAAGCCCCACGGCTCGAGACCGCGATCGGCTGAGGCAGTCTCAACTCGAGCGGCTTGGTTGGCGGTTTCACCGCATTTGGTCGACCGATTGGTTCTATCGCCGAGAGCTCGAAATTGAGCGCTTGGTTTCAGCATATAGAGAGGCTGTCCGCTACGTGGATTCGTTAAGCACCGAAGCTAGCCCTGTGCAAGCTACTGCAAAGGTTCACCCCGTGGCTCAGTTTGAGCAGCAAGTAGTAGCCGTGCAGAAGCGCGGTCCGCGACCGTCTATACCAGAGCGTAAGACGATCGACCAGTATAGTGACCGCGAATTGCAGCAGATTGCTGAGTGGGTCATATCCGACGGTTTGCTACGCACGGACGAGGAAATAATTCGTGAAATCTTCGAGCTGTTACCATCCAAGCGGTTAGGCAAACGTATAAGAGAGCGTCTCAAGATGGTCGTGGAGACGGTACGACAGCGCTGCAGAACATCGTAGAACCTTAGAGTAAGAGTAATTAGCATGAGCATCCAGCTAGCCTCCAGCAGTTAATCACGATGGATAGCTCCGCTGACCTGCTCACCACGCGCCTGACATACACGCGCCGATGACGGCTTGGCCGAGGGCCAGGCCACCATCGTTTGGCGGGACCGCTTGATGAGTGAGCACGCGAAAGCCGGCGGCCTGGAGCTGGGCGCGCGCCTGCCTGAGCAAGGTCACGTTTTGGAAGACGCCCCCGCTGAGCGCGACGACCTTCACCCCGCTTCGCTCGCGCAGAAGAATGCTGACCTCCACGATGATCTTCGCCAGGGTGTTGTGCACTTTGGCCGCGATGCTCTCGCGGCGGACGCCGGCGCGCAGGTCGTCCACGATGGCCCGTAGCATCGGCGCGGGGTCCAGCACAAGCACGTCCGCGTCCTCGATGGTGAAGGGATAGCGCCCCAGCTCATCTTGATCGCACAGCGCCTCCAGCTCGATCGCCGCCTGTGCTTCGTAGGTGATCACCTGGCGCACGCCGATCAGCGCAGCGACGGCGTCGAACAGCCGGCCTGCGCTGCTGGTGAGCGGGCTGTTCAAACGGCGTTCCAATTGCCGGCGCAGGACGCGCTGTTCGTCGGGCGGACAGGCCGCGACGCAGGGCAAGTCGGCTTCCCATGGCATGCCCGCTGCCCACAGGTGAGCCAATGCGACGCGATAGGGCCGCTTGATGCCGGCGTCGCCGCCGGGCAGGGGGGTGTATTTCAGATGCGCCGCGCGCTGAAAGGCGCGGCAGTCGGCGATCAGCACCTCGCCGCCCCAGATCGCGCCGTCGCTGCCGTAGCCCGTGCCGTCGAAGCTCACCCCGATCACGCGCTCGTCGGGGTCAAAGCCGTGTTCGGCCAGGCAGGCGGCGATGTGGGCGTGGTGATGCTGGACTTTGAACAACGGGAGGCCATGGCTAGCTGCGAACCTCTCCGCCCACTGCGTCGTGAGATAGCCCGGATGTAGGTCGCAGACCACCGCTTCGAGGCGAAGGCGAAACAGCCGGACGAAGTGATCCACAGCGCGCTCGTAGGCGCGCAGGGTCTCCAGGTTCTCCATGTCGCCGATGTGCTGGCTGAGGTAAGCGTTTTGGTCGCGCGTGATGCAGAACGTGGCCTTCAGCTCGCCGCCGGCTGCGACCAGCATCGGAGCGGATCGTGGCAACCGCACCGGGAAGGGGGCATAGCCCCGCGAGCGGCGGATGGGGAGCGGCGCGCCGTCCAAGACGCGCATCACCGAGTCATCGCAGTGAATGTGAATCTCCCGATTGTGGAACAGAAAGGCGTCGGCCAGCCCCGCCAGGCGCGCGCGCGCCTCCTCGTTGTCCTTGCAGATCGGCTCATCGCTCAGGTTGCCGCTCGTCATCACCAGCGGTTGGGCCAGGCCATCCAAGAGCAGATAGTGGAGCGGCGAGTAGGGCAACATCAGGCCGAGGTATCCATTGCCGGGTGCGACCAGCGGGCTGACGCGCGCGTCCGGCCGGCGGCGCAGCAGCACGATCGGGCGAGCCGGGCCGGTCAGCAGCTCGGCCTCGGCGTTGCTCACCTCAGCCAGCGCGCGCGCGGCGTCCAGATCGCGCACCATCAGCGCGAACGGCTTATCCACGCGGCCCTTGCGCGCGCGCAACGCCTGGAGCGCGGCATCGCTGGTCGCGTCGCAGGCCAGGTGAAAGCCGCCGATCCCGCGCACGGCGACGATCTGGCCGGCGCGCAGCGCGTCCTGCGCAGCGCAGATCGCCGCGTCATCCCAGACGACTGCCTGGCCTGGGCGCTCGAACCAAACGCGCGGCCCACAGTCCGGGCAGGCATTTGGCTGGGCGTGAAAGCGCCGATTGTTTGGGTCGTGATATTCCGCCGCACAGCGCGGGCACATGGCGAAGCTCGCCATCGTGGTCTGCGCGCGGTCGTAGGGAATGTCGCGGATGATGGTGAAGCGCGGGCCGCAGTTGGTGCAGTTGATGAACGGGTAGCGATAGCGCCGGTCGTTGGGGTCGAACAGCTCGCGCAAGCAATCGGCGCAGATCGCCACGTCGGGGGAGATGCTGGTGCTCGCGCCGGCCTGTTGCGCGCTGGCGACGATGACGAACGCCGTCTCTCCCTTAGGAGGGAGCGCTTCGCTGGCGATGGACTCGATAGATGCCAGCGGCGGCGGGTTCGCCCTCAGCTCGCCGATGAAAGCGTCGATCGCAGCCGGTGGGCCTTCGACCTCGATGAAGACGCCCTGGCTATCGTTGCCGACGAAGCCGGCAAGCTGATGGCGGACGGCCAGCCCATACACGAACGGCCGGAAGCCCACCCCTTGCACGATCCCGCGCACAACGAGCCGCCGGCGGACGCGGGTTGCCTGGGCCATCGCAACGATTGTAGCCGGGCGATGGGAGGGCGGGGCGCGTGCGGCGTCTTTACTGTAGAATCCGGTGAAACGTTTGTGCCAACTATCCTACGGGTTAGACGGTATCGTTTTGCCTTCTTCAGCATCACGTGCATGTGAAAACCGGTGATAGCCAGGCCAAGTTCTGGCTTGACCCTGTCCAGCTAGCTGCTAATTTTGGATTCCGACCACACGAATTGAGGGAGATTGCGCAGATCGTGCGCGAGCATCAGGCTAAGTTGATCGAGGCGTGGAATGAGCAATTCAGTTGAGACTTCTCCACAAGCTAAGCGCAGGTTTCGTCGCGCCCACGTGCCGACCACGGCGCTGGCGAGAGCCGTCAAGTTTGATGATGAGATGATGCAGGTTCTCCTTACCGATGGGCGGGTCATCAGTGTGCCACTTATCTGGTTCCCGATCCTATACGAGGCCACTCCAGAACAGAGAGCGCGCTATGAAATCGGCGGTGGGGGAGTGAGTTTGCACTGGCCTGATCTGGATGAGGATTTGTCCGTAGCCAACCTGCTGGCTGGTGCAGATTGGCAAGCAGCATAGCTTCGCTGCGAAGCAAGCCAAGAATCGAGCAGGTCGGTGATGCTTGGCGTATTGAGCGCGCCAAGGTTACCGGCACCCTGGCTCCCCCTGTTATTTTGAGCGCCGGCGCAGCAGGGCGGTTCGCGAACCGCCCTGCGCGCACCCGACTAAAGCGCTGCGGTGCTGCTGAGGCGGGTGTTTGGCGGCCTCGCGGGGCTTTGGTTGGGCGGGATTTTAGATGCTTCGCTGCCGCTCAGCATGACAGTAGGGTGGGGTATGAGTGACTTCTTTAGGGCTTTGGTTGGGCGGGCGTTGAGATGCTTCGCCGCGCTCCGCGGCGCGCGAGAACGAATGCGCGAATGCACACGCGCTTCGTGTATTGCGCGGGACGCTGCATCATGGCTTATCCGAATCTGTTTGATGTGGACTACTCCCTGCGTCCCCCGTTATGGTAGTATCTGGCGCGGTGAGCAACTTCCATGGGCACGGTGATCACCATTCCCCTAGATGAAGATACAGCAACGCTGTATCGCCAGATGCCCGCCGATGAGCGGGAGAAGGTCATATTGCTGTTAAGCCTCCAGTTGCGCAACCTCCTCGCTGAATCGCGTCCCCTTCCGATGATCATGGATGAAATCAGCCAGAAGGCAGCAGCGCGCGGCCTGACGCCCGAGGTCTTGGCGTCTCTTTTGTCAGAGGAGATAGGTACACAACCAGATACCGGGATCTCTCCTAAAGATACAAGTTTGGATGTCGGAGTCTCTCCATAGCAAACCGCGCTTTGTCTTTGACACTAACGTCGTCATTAGTGCACTCCTTTTGAGGGATTCCATTCCTCGCCAAGCCTTTGATAGGGCGGTCAGCATCGGCAAGTTGCTTGTCTCACACGCCACGGTTGCCGAACTAGACCAGTGCTTGAGTAAACAAAAATTTAGGAAATATGTAACCAGAGAGGAAGCTATAGAATTTCTAAGCGCTCTTGTTCAGAGTAGTATTATAGTAGAGGTGACAAAGAATATAAATGTTTGTCGTGATCCAGAAGATGACAAGTTTATTGAACTTGCTGTTGCTGGTTGAGCGAAATGTATGGTAACTGGTGATAGTGATCTGCTAAGTTTACATCCATTTGGAGAATTGTTAATTTTAACCCCTCGACAATTTCTAACGTTCTCTATCGAAGATGCCGGCTAGATGCGAGTGCATGTCCGCGATGTCTTTTGAGATGCGCCACGAGCGGAAATCATCATGAGGCTTCTCCGCCTATGAGCCGGCAGTGATCGCACGGGGTGGCTGGCATCCTGCCGACCCCCTGTCATTCTGGCGATAGCGCGGGTTCGCGAACCGCCCCTACCTTGTTTATCGCGCTCGACTCATGCGCTGCGGGGTCGCCGCGGCGGGGTGCGTGGCGGCTGCGCGGGGCTTTGGCCGGGCGGGATTTTTTGGGCGACGCAGCGCGGGGGCGACGCGGCGCGTCGCCCCTACATGGACGATGTGGGGATGGATATGGGTGGCTGCGCGGGGCTTTGGTTGGGCGGGATTTTAGATGCTTCGCTGCGCTAGTATGATGGGCTCAGCATGATGGGCCGGCGCGGCGAGCGGTTTGTGGATGGGCACGTGTCAATCCGGAAATGAAACATCTTTCCCATTCGGCCACCCCCCGCGCTAACTGCATCACCTACAATTGAGCCATGCACGAGTTGGCGATCGCCGCGTCGCTGGTCGAGTCGGTCGCTGCATCGGCGCAAGCAGCCGGCGCGGCGCGCGTCACACGAGTGTTTCTGAAGTTGGGGGCGCTGTCGGGCGTCTCCAAGGAGGCGCTGCTGTTCTGCTACGACGTGGCGACGCGCGACACATTGCTAGAGGGATCGCAGCTCGTGATCGAGGATGTGCCGGTGACGATCTACTGCGAGCACTGCCGTGCAGAAGCGATCCTGTCGGGCATTCAGGGCCTGCGTTGCCCGCGCTGCGGCCAGTTGAGTGCGCGCCTGTTGCACGGCAAGGAGTTGGAGATCGCCGGCATTGAGATAGATGTGATAGAAGAGACAGAGGGTGAGCGATGACGACGCGATATTTGGAAATTCGCCAGGGCGTGTTGAGCAAAAACGACCGCCTGGCCGCCGATCTGCGCGCGCGCTTCGCGCAGGCAGGCGTGTTCGTCATGAACGTGGTCTCCAGCCCCGGCGCAGGCAAGACTGCGCTGCTGGAGCGCGTGTTGCGCGAGCTGCGCGCAGCGGGGTGGCGCGTCGCTGCGGTGGTGGGAGACCTACAGACCGACAACGACGCGCGCCGGTTGGCCCGCAGCGGCGCGCTGGTCAGCCAGATCACCACCGACGGCATGTGCCATCTGGAAGTGGACCTGGTGACCGACAAACTGGCCGGCTGGGACCTAAACGCGCTGGACTTCCTGTTCATCGAGAACGTTGGCAACTTGGTCTGCCCGACCTGGTATGACCTGGGTGAGGATGTGCGTGCCGTGCTGCTCTCGGTGGCCGAGGGTGAGGATAAGCCGCTGAAATACCCAGTGATGTTTCACTCCTCGGACATCGCCGTGATCACCAAGATGGACTTGGCGGAGGCCTGTGAATGCGACCTGACGACCATGCGCGAGAACATCCTCAGCGTTCAGCCAGCGATTCGCATCTTCGAGACCTCGGCCAAGACCGGCGCGGGCGTTCCCGCGCTGATCGAATTCATCCTTCAGCAGCGCGCTGCCAAGCTCGCGAGCACGAGCGTGCCACCTGCTGCGTAAACACCATGTGTCTGGGCATCCCCGGTCAAGTGCAATCTATCTACGACGTTGACGGCGTGCGGATGGGCAAGGTGAACTTCGGCGGGATCGTCAAGGAGGTCTGCTTGGCGTTTGTGCCGGAGGTCAATGTGGGCGATTACACCATCGTCCACGTGGGATTCGCCATCACCCGCGTGGACGAGGCATCGGCCCAGGAGACGCTGCGCCTCTTCCAAGCGATGGGGAAGCTGGATGAAGAACTCGATCCGGAAGCGCAAACCGACGCCACCGAGCCACCTGCCTGCCCAATCTACCCGCCACCTGTCCCTTAACGTGTGGCGTATATACGATACGAAATACGGAATACGGAATACGAAATACGTATTGCGTATTGCGTAGTGCGTATTCCGTATTGCGTATTCCATCTCCCCTTAAGCGATGAAGTACCTCGCCGAGTTCCGCGATAGTGCGCTTGCGCAGCGCCTGGCTGCTGAGATTCGACGTCTGGTCACGCGACGTTGGGTGCTGATGGAGGTCTGCGGCGGCCAGACGCACTCGATCATCCGCAACGGGATCGATCAACTGTTGCCGCCCGAGGTCATGCTGATCCACGGCCCGGGCTGTCCGGTGTGCGTGACGCCGCTGGCGCTGATTGACAAGGCGTTGGCCATCGCTGCGCGGCCAGAGGTGATCTTCTGTTCGTTCGGCGACATGCTGCGCGTGCCCGGCAGCCAAAAGGACCTGTTCCGCGTCAAAAGCGAGGGGGGCGACGTGCGCGTGGTCTATTCTCCGCTTGACGCGCTCGCGCTCGCCCGCCAGCATCCGGATCGCCAAGTGGTCTTCTTCGGCATCGGCTTCGAGACCACCGCGCCGGCCAATGCAATGGCCGTCGCCCAAGCCAAGCGCCTGGGCCTGAAGAACTTCTCCATGCTGATCTCGCACGTGCTGGTCCCGCCGGCGATCGAGGCCATCCTTCGTTCGCCTGCGAACCGTGTGCAAGCGTTTCTCGCCGCCGGCCATGTGTGCAGCGTGATGGGCTACTGGCAATATGTGCCGTTGGCGCAGCGCTATGGGGTGCCGATCGTGGTGACCGGCTTCGAGCCGCTCGACATCCTGGAGGGCATCCGCTGCGCCGTGGCGCAGCTCGAGGAAGGGCGCGCCGAGGTGGAGAACGCCTATCCCCGCGCTGTGACCTATGAGGGGAATCGGCCGGCCCAAGCCCTGCTGGATGAGGTGTTCGAGCTGACCGATCGCGCCTGGCGCGGGATGGGCGTGATCCCCAACAGCGGCTGGCGCTTGCGCCCCGCCTATCGTGAATTCGATGCTGAAGTGCGCTTTGACCTGGCCGAGATCCAGCCTCAGGAGTCGCCCCTCTGCCGCAGTGGGGATGTACTGCAGGGCCGGCTGAAGCCCACCGAATGCCCCGCCTTTGGCAAGCAATGCACCCCCCGCACCCCGCTGGGCGCGACCATGGTGAGCAGCGAAGGCGCCTGCGCGGCATACTACAACTACGGCCGGCTTATGCCGGAGCATTCAGCCGACGACCCGCGCTTGCTCGCCCAGCCGCAACGAGCATGAGCAGCTTCGCTGACCCCGGCGCGTGGGCCTGTCCGCTGCCTCTGCGGGATTATCCGAACGTGGTGATCGGCCACGGCGGCGGGGGCAAACTTACGGCTGAGTTGATCGCCCACCTATTTGCGCCAGCTTTTGGCCTGGCCGACCATGCCCTGGGCGACGCAGCCATCGTCGAGCTGGCCGGCGGCCGTCTGGCGATCGCAACGGATTCCTTCGTCGTGCGGCCGTTATTCTTCCCCGGCGGATCCATCGGCGAGCTGGCCGTGAACGGCACGACCAACGACCTGGCGATGATGGGGGCGAAACCCGTGTATCTGACCGCCAGCTTCATCATCGAGGAAGGGCTGTCCATGGACGCGCTTGCTGCGGTGGTGGGCCGCATGGCTCAGGCCGCTCAGCGAGCGAACGTGCGCGTCATCGCCGGCGATACCAAGGTTGTGGAGAGGGGACATGGCGACGGCGTCTTCATCAACACCACCGGCGTAGGGGTAGTGCCGCTGGGGGTTGACCTTGGCCCACAGCGCGTGCGCCCAGGCGATGTCGTGCTGATCAGCGGCGCGATCGGCAACCACGGCATGGCGATCATGAGCGTGCGCGAAGGGTTGCAGTTCGAGGCTGACATCCTCAGCGATACCGCGCCTCTATACGACCTGGTTGCTGCGTTGATCGAGGCCGGCGGCGAAGCGCTCCACGCCCTGCGCGATCCCACGCGCGGCGGCTTAGCGGCCGTGCTGAACGAGGTGGCCGCCGCTGCGGGCGTGTGCATTCGCGTGGACGAGCGCGCCGTGCCGGTGGATGCCACCGTCCAGGCGGCGTGTGAGATGCTCGGCCTCGACCCGTTCTACGTCGCCAACGAGGGCAAGCTGGTCGCCTTCGTCGCAGCCGAGCGGGCCGGCGACGTGCTGGCGCAGATGCGCGCCCACCCATTGGGCCAAAGAGCGGCGATCATTGGCCAGGTGCTGGCACAGCCGGCCGGTGTGGTGACGGTTCAGACCGCCATCGGCGGGACGCGCATCCTGCCGATGCCGTTGGGTGAGCAGTTGCCGCGCATCTGCTGATAATGTCCGACACAGCCTATCTGATGATCAGCGGCGCGGTGACCGCCTACCGCGCAGGTGAGTTTGTGGCGGCGCTTGGCCAACGCTTCGCGCGCGTTATCACCGTGCAAACGCCTAACGCGATGCGCCTAATCAGCCCGCACGACCTGCGCCGCATCCCCAACAATCACTTGGTCGAGTCGTATTTCGACGCGCGCATCCTGCCGCGCCCAACGCCTGGGCCGGTGCTATTCGCGCCATGTAACTTTAATTCGCTGAATAAACTGGCCGGCGGCATCGCCGACAACCTGGCCCTCTCCATCACTGCCGAGATGATCGGCTTTGGTCAGCCGGTGACGGTGGCGCTCTCGCTCAACGAACCACTGTTCGCCCATCCCATCGTCCGCGCATCTATCAGGAGGCTCGGTGAATGGGGCGTGCGGGTGGTTGAGCCGCAGGATGTGGGGGAGGGATTGATGATGGCGCCCGCCGACGTGGTGATGCGTGCCTTTGATGAGGCCGTTCGTCGCGCAGCGACTTAGGTGCGGTAGCGGCCGTTGATCGTCACGTAGTCGTGGGAGAGATCGCACGTCCACACCGTAGCGCTGGCGTTGCCCAGGCCCAAGTCTAGCCGGATGGCGATCTCCTTCGCGCGCATCGCGCCGATGACCGCCTCTTCCGGGTAAGCCACGGCTGCGCCGCAGGTGCAGACCTGCACGTCGCCGATCCACAGCGCCATTCGCTCCGTCAACACGTCTTCACCGCTGTAGCCGGCTGCTGCGATGATCCGCCCCCAGTTGGGGTCTTCGCCGTAGAAGGCCGTCTTCACCAACGGCGAGCGCGCGATCGTCCGGCCAACCTGCTCGGCCATGCGCTCGTCGCGCGCGCCGGTGACCTCAATGGTGATGAACTTTGTCGCGCCCTCGCCATCTTTCACGATCTGCTTGGCCAGGTCGGTGCAAACGCTGGTGAGCAGGATCTCAAACTCCGTCTCAAGAGGTTCCAGCTCGCTTGCGCCGTTGGCCAGCACGACCAGCGTGTCGTTGGTGCTGGTGTCGCCGTCCACGCTGATCCGGTTGAACGACTTGCGCACTGCGCTGTTGAGCGCCCTCTTCAACACCTCTGGGCGGACGACGGCATCGGTCATCACCACGGCCAGCATGGTGGCCATGTTGGGATGGATCATCCCGGCGCCTTTGGCGATGCCGGCGAGCTGGGCGGTGCGCGGCCCGCTGCGTTGCTCATCGGCCATCACGGTGAGGTCGCCCGCGGCCAGTTTGGGCAACGTGTCGGTGGTCATGATGGCCTGTGCGGCGGCCAGCAGGCCATCTTCGGAGAGCGCCTGCGCTGCGGCTGGGATGCCGGCGCGCAGCTTGTCCATTGGCAGCGGGACGCCGATCACGCCGGTGGACATGACGAACACTGTGTTGGATGGACAGCCTATCTGTTGGGCGACCAGTTCGGCCATCTCGGCGCAATCGCGCAGGCCCCGCTCGCCGGTGCAAGCGTTGGCGCAGCCAGAGTTAATCACCACCGCGCGCAGCGCATTCCCTTCGGCAAGCAACTGTTGGTCGTAGATCACCGGCGCTGCCTTAACTTTATTTTGCGTGAAGACCGCTGCTGCGACGCAGTCGCGATCGCTGACCAGCAG
The DNA here is from genome assembly GCA_034434555.1 of Candidatus Roseilinea sp. GTDB lineage: Bacteria > Chloroflexota > Anaerolineae > J036 > Brachytrichaceae > JAAFGM01. The sequence continues at coordinate 1,579 of DAOTYZ010000245.1, read as the reverse complement.
CGCTAGGTCTAGCCCGCCGTCCTTCTTAATGCCGGCAGCGACGCCGGCAGCGCGAAAGCCCTTGGGGAGCTTGACGGGCTGCATGGGTAAACAAGCGTATGCCGCAGCCGGAACAGGCCGTTGGTCGCCATCTGGCCCGGCTGCGGCTGATTAGAAGTGGGTGGGTTCGCGCTTGAGAAATTGGCCGCGCCCGATGGCCCCGACGAACTGGCCATCTCGCACGGCGATTTCTCCGCGCACGGTCACGACGCTGGGCCGGCCTTTGATCTCCCAGCCCTCGAACGCGCTGTAATCCAGGTTGAGGTGGTGGGTCTTCGCCGAGATCGTGCCGCGATAGTTCGGGTCATACACGACCAGGTCGGCGTCGCTGCCGACGGCGATGGTGCCCTTGCGCGGGAAGAGGCCGAAGAGCTTGGCGGCCTGGGTGCTGGCGCAGTCCACGAAGGTCTGTAGGTCCAGCCGCCCGGTCGTCACGCCATACGTGTAGAGCAGGTTCACCCGGTCTTCCAGCGAAGGGATGCCGTTCGGGATTTTGGTGAAGTCGTCGCGTCCCATGTCCTTCTGGCCCTTGAAGTCGAACGGCGCGTGGTCGGTGGCCACGGTTGCGACGAAGCGCTGCTTCAGGGCGTTCCAGAATACCTCCTGGTTCTTCTTGTCGCGCAAGGGCGGCGACATGACGTACTTGGCGCCCTCAAAGTTCGGCAGCTCGGCGTAGCTCTTGTCCAGCAAAAGATATTGGATGAGCGTCTCGACCCACACGTTGAGGCCGCGCGCCTTGCCGGCCAGCGCTTCGTTCAGCGCCTCCTCGCAACTGGTGTGCACGATGTAGGTGTGTGCGCCGGTCATCTCGGCGAAGGTGAGCAGGTGGTGCACCCCTTCTGCTTCTACCCGCGGCGGGCGGCTCCAATAGTGATACTCCGGGCCGGTCTTGCCCTCGCTGAGCAATTGCCTTTGAAGCTCTAGCACCAGGTCGGCGTTTTCGCAGTGGGCAGTGACGATCACGCCAAGCTGCTTAGCCAGGCGCATGGTGTGATAAAGCTCTTCGTCGGTGATGCCGAAGGCGCCCTTGTAAGCCAAGAAGACCTTGAAGCTGGCCACGCCGGCCTTGACGATCTCCTTCAGGTCCGCCTCGACCTGCGCATCGTAGCGCGTCACGGACTGATGGAAAGTGAAATCGCAGGCGCTCTTGCCAACTGCCTGGCTCATCCAGAACTCAAAGCCGTCGGTCAGCGGGCGGCTGTCCCGCCCTTGGCAGATCATTTCGATTAGCGTGGTGGTGCCGCCCACCAACGCGGCCTTGCTGGCGCTGATGTAGTCGTCCTTGGCGAACGTGCCCATAAAGGGCAGGTAGACATGCACGTGCGGGTCAATGAAGCCAGGGAAGACGTATTTGCCGGTGGCATCAACCACCGTCGCGTCCGGTGGCGCCTCCAGGTCTTTGCCGATGCGCGTGATCTGCTCGCCTTCGCAGTAAATGTCCGCCTTGGTTTGTCCGTCTGCGGTGACGATCGTGCCGTTTTTGATCAACAGTGACATGGCTCGCTCACTTTACACGCGATTTGGCGGGCGCGCGCTTGGC
>DAOTYZ010000244.1:0-3237 GCA_034434555.1 Candidatus Roseilinea sp. | reverse complement strand
TGGCCTGGGCGCGCGCGTTCGACCAGCGCTTTGACCTGAAGGATCGCCTGTCCACAGCGCTGGAGATAGCCGAGTCAACTCCCGTCTCCCCAGTCGGCGATGTGCTGCGCCGTGCCCAATATCGCGATGCCAGCGCCGTGGCCGGCAGTATTGACATGCGCGCGCAGTTGCCCTTGCGCGTGCTGCGTCGCGACCTCATCGCTGCGTTCATCTTGTTGCTCGCCCTCTTGCTCGCGATCTTTTTGCCCAACCCACAACAGGAGGCTCTGGCGCAACAAGAGCAGATGCGTCGCTCCATCGCGCAGCAGGTCGAGCAACTGGAGCAGGCCAAACAAGCCATCGCGGAATCGTCCCTGAGCGAGGCGCAGAAGCAAGCGGCCATCCAGGCCCTCGAAGAGGCGCAGCGCGCCCTCTCTAACCCAGACGTTACCCCAGAAGAGGCGCTGGCCGCCCTCAACGAAGCGCAGTCTAAGCTCGAAGCGCTGAACGACTCAACAGGCGGTCGGCTTGCTGAGGACTTGCGTCGCGCCGGCCAAAGCCTGCCCGCCGATCCGCTGACCAACCCGCTGGCGAATGCGCTGGCCAATCAGGACCTTGAGCGGGCAGCGGATGCGTTGCGCGATTTGGGGCGCGCAGGTCAGGACGGACAGCCGCTCGACGAAGCAGCCTCGCAGCGCGCTGCGGATCAGCTCGATCAGTTGGCGCGCGGCGTTCAGGAGAGCGCCCCTGACCTGGCGCGACATCTGCGCGAAGCCGCGCAGCACCTGCGCCAGGGCGAGCCGGCAGCGGCCCAGCAGCAGCTCGAACAAGCGGCCCGTTCGCTGGAGCGCGCCCAGGCGGAGGGTCAGGCCGGCCAGGCTGTGGAGCGCGCTCAGGAATATACAGAGGCGGCGCGCCAGTCCGTCGCGCAGCAGACGTCCCCCTCGGCCGGCGCACCGCAGCGCGGATCGCGCGGCCAGCAAACGGATGGCAGCAGCCCAGCCGGCGCATCTGGACTGGATGCATCGCAAGGCAGCGCCCAAGGTGATAGGCGCACAGCGCCTGATGATGCCGCCGGCGCGACCCGAACAGGCAAAAGCGATGATGTCGGCACGAGCGACAGGGTGTATGCACCTCGCCGCATCGGCGGCGATGGCCAACAGGTTATCTTGCCCGATGCGCGAAGCCCCGCCGCGCCCGACCCGAGCGGTCGCGCCGCGCCCGCGCCGGCGGGGAGCAGCAGCGTGCCCTATGAGCAGGTGTATGGCGATTACGCCCGCGCAGCCGATGAGGCCCTGCAGCGCGGGCGCGTGCCTCCCGACATGCGCGATTATGTCCGCGATTATTTCAGCTCGCTTGACCCTGCGCAGCGCAACCGATAGGCCCCACCGGCTATGCTCCCCCTGTGATCTCGCAGGCTAGCGGAGCAGGGATGCTCGCCAGTGAATCACTTTCGCCGTCGTGCTTGATGGCGTGCGCACCCCGAGCCGAAAAACCTGCCCCGATCTAAAACCTGTTAGTATTCAAAGTAAACTTAACACAAGCATGCGCAGCATTGGAGCAGGAGGGAAGACGAGCAATGGAACTCATCAAGGTCTCTGCGACATCTCGGCCAACCGCTGTTGCTGGCGCGATCGCCGGCGTCGTGCGCGAGCATAAGCGTGCCGAAGTGCAGGCCATCGGCGCAGGCGCGGTCAACCAGGCTGTGAAGGCGGTCGCCATCGCGCGCGGCTACCTGTTGCTCGACGGTATTGATGTCGTGGTGATCCCGTCGTTTAGCGAGGTCGTTATAGACGGCACCGAGCGCACCGCAATTAAGTTGACGATAGAGCCGCGGCTACGCAGCGCGTAGCTTGCACCCGTCGCCGACATGGCGAGCTAATGTGTCACCGCGCCATCGCAAGCGCGGCCCACGAGGTGCGCGTATTTGGCCAGCGCTCCTGTTTTATAACGCGGCTTGGGCGGCTTCCATTTCTTCAGACGGGTGGCGATCTGCTCCTTGCTGAGCTTAACGTTGAGCTTGCCCTTGGCCGGGTTGGTGGCGTCAATCTCGATGATGTCGCCATCGCGCAGGATCGCAAGCGGGCCGCCGACGAAGGCTTCTGGCCCGATGTGACCAACCATCAAGCCGGTCGTCGCGCCTGAGAAGCGTCCGTCGGTGAGCAACGCCACCTCGTAGCCCAGGCCCTGGCCGCGGATGGCGGCGGTGACGGCAAGCATCTCTGGCATGCCGGGAGCACCCTTCGGGCCGACGTAGCGGATCACCACCACGTCACCAGGCTTGATCTCACGGCGCGCCACCGCCTCGGCACAGGATTGTTCGTCGTCGAACACGCGCGCCGGCCCGACGTGCTTCAGGTTTTTCACGCCCGCCACCTTCACCACCCCACCCTCCGGCGCCAGGTTGCCCTTGACGATCACGATGCCGCCGCTCTCGCGCAGCGGCCTGCTGACCGGATATACGACGTCCTGCTTGGTGAGTTGCTCGGCGTTTTTGACGCGCTTGAGGTTCTCGGCCACGGTCTTGCCCGTCACGGTGATGCAATCGCCGTGGAGCAGGCCGGCGTCCAGCAGCGTCTTCATCACCACCGGCACGCCGCCGATGCGATGCAAGTCCTCCATGACATACTTACCGCCTGGGGTCATGTCGGCGATGTGCGGCGTGCGACAGGTGATGCGGGTGAAGTCGTCGAAGGTGAGCTTGATGCCCAGTTCGTGGGCGATCGCCGGCAGGTGCAGCGCGATGTTGGTCGAGCCACCCATCGCCAACGCCACCGTTAGGGCGTTCTCGAACGCCTCCTTGGTCATGATGTCGCTGGGCAGGATGCCGCGCCGCATTAATTGCATCAGCGCCTTGCCGCTCTCATAAGCGAAGACCTTGCGTTCCTCGTCCACCGCCGGCGGTGAGGCGCTGCCGGGCAGCGACATGCCCAAGGCCTCGCCAACGCTGGCCATCGTGTTCGCCGTGAAGAAACCGCCACACGAGCCGATGCCTGGGCAGGCGACGCACTCCAGCTCATGCAGGTCTTCTTCGCTGATCAGACCCGCTTCGTATTGCCCGACCGCCTCATAGACGGTTTGGATGGTCACGTCGCGCCCGCGGAACTTGCCGGGCTTGATTGTGCCGCCGTAGAGGAAGATGCTCGGCAGATTTAACCGCCCGATGGCCATCAACGTGCCGGGCAAGCTCTTGTCGCAGCCGGCCATGCCGAACAGGGCATCGTAGCAGTGCGCCCGCATCATCAGCTCGATGGAGTC
>DAOTYZ010000243.1:0-4259 GCA_034434555.1 Candidatus Roseilinea sp. | reverse complement strand
GCATCACGCGCTGGATGGCGCGTTATGGGTTGCTCCTGTTGCGCTTGGGGCTGGGCGTGGTGTTCTTGTGGTTCGGCGCGCTCAAGCTTGTGCCCGACCTTAGCCCGGCCCAAGACCTGGCCGCGCGCACGATCAGCATGCTGAGCCTGGGCCTGCTGCCGGCCAGCGTCAGCGTGCCGCTGCTGGCGATCTGGGAATGCGCGATCGGCCTGGGCCTCATCATCGGACGGCTGATGCGCGTCACCATCTTGCTGCTCCTCGTTCAGATGCTGGGCACGCTGACGCCGCTGGTGTTGCTGCCGGCGGAGACGTGGACGATCTTCCTGCTCGCACCCACCCTGGAGGGGCAATACATTATCAAGAACATCGTGCTGGTGAGCGCTGCCCTGGTGATCGGCGCGACGGTGCGCGGCGGCTACGTGCTGGCCGAGCCGGGCGATCGCCGCTGAAAGGCCGCGCGCAGCCCAACCGCCAACGGCTGCGGCCGGAAGCCGAATGCCTCTTCGCACCCCCTTCCGGTGCGGCAGGATTGATCGAATTGCGTGATGAAAGTCACCGCGTCGCGCGAGAACAGCGGCGTGGGCAGGCGCTCGCCGATCGCGCCGGCCAGCATCAGCAGCGGCTGTGGAATGGGCAGCACAATCCAGCGCCGTCGCGGCGCTGCGGCCTGCGCCACGGCCAGCATGAACGCGCGCCACGTCACCTCATCCGGGCCGCACACGTTCACCAGGCCGGTGACCTCGGGGCGCTCAACCGCCAGCGCGATCGCGCGGGCGACGTCGTCCACGTGCACCGGCGCGCAGCGTGCCTGCCCGCGCCCCAAGATGGGCAACAGCGGCGACCAGCGCGCCGCGCGCGCCAGGCGCGAGAAGTACTTGTCGTCGCTGGCATACACCACGTTGACCCGCAGCGCCACGGAGGAGATGCCGCTCTCCAGCACAGCCTGTTCAGCGGACAGTTTGGCGCGGATGCCTGGATGGGGTGGGTTCGGGTTATTCAGGGCGATCCCGCTGACGTAAACCAGCCGGCGCACCCCGGCCGTCTGGGCCGCCCGCACGCAATGCAGCGTGCCCAGCCGATCAACCGCGTCGAACGTCTCGGCGCGCCTCGGATTCTCAACCGGGAAGTTCTGGAACTGGTGCGAGAGGACGACGGCGTCACAGCCCTCAAAGGCCGCCGGCAGCGAGTCCGGCAGGCGCACGTCGCCCTGGTGATACGCCACGGGCGCATCGCGCAATAGCGGGACGTGGGGCGCGGCGCGGCGCGAGAGCACGCGCACCGCGTGGCCGCGCGCGGCCAGCGCGCGTGCGGCATGGCGACCGATCAGCCCCGTGCCGCCGGTGATCAACACGCGCATGTCAAGCAAAAGCCCGCTGCGGTGCGCAGCGGGCCTACGCGCGGATACCGACTGAATTAGGCGGCCGGCTCGGCCTGGGCAGCAGCGGCCTTGATCTCCTCGGCGCGGCGCATGTCCACCAGGTCAGGGCCGAGCACCGGGATGGGCACCACGTCGTCTTCGCCCTTGCGATACCAGGGGACGTCGCGCAGGGATTGCTTGTCTATCTTCTCTTGGAGCTTGATGAAGCTATGCAAGAGCGCCTCGGGGCGCGGCGGGCAACCGGTGATGTAAACGTCCACCGGGATGAACTTATCAATGCCGCTGACCACGTTGTAGCCCTCCTTGAACGGGCCGCCGGCTGTGGCGCATGCGCCCATGGCGATCACGTAGCGCGGCTCCGGCATCTGATTATAGAGGCGGACGATCTGCGGCACCATCTTCTTGGTCACCGTGCCGGAGACGATCATCAGGTCGGCCTGGCGCGGGCTGGCGCGCATCAGCTCCCAGCCGAAGCGGGCCAAGTCGTGCCGGCTGGCGGCGGTGGCGATCATCTCGATCGCGCAGCAGGCCAGGCCGAACAACATCGGCCACATGCTGCGCTTGCGCCCCCAGTTATAGAGCTTGTCTAGCGTGGTAATAAATACGTTATTGCGCAGATCCGGCGGCACGCGCGGATCGTTCTGTAGCTCCTCTGGCATATTCGCACGGTTCAACTCTGTCATTTCTTGCACACCTCTCGCGCTATTTCAACTCCACCCACTCCATTTGAATGCGCTCTAGCCACTCTATGGGCATCACATCGCGCTCATCGCTGAAGCCATCTAGGGCGACGACCCAATCGCGTAATAAGGCCAAGTCAAGGCCGGCCGGGTCGTCCACGCCCGGATGCGCGGCGTTGAGCAAGAGCGCGATCGGATATGTGTCGTCCCAGTAGAGCGGGTCGGCCACTGTTTGTCGGCGTGATTATACTGACGGCGAGCGATGGGCGGCGCTTGCTGAGGATGCGTTAAGCAAGCGCGGTCAGCCACACCCCGCCAGGCAGCGATGCACATACACGCGAGCAAGCCGATGTTTCGCTTTCGCGATCGCGCCCACGCTGGCCAGTTGTTGGCCCAGCGCCTCCAGCATCACGCAGGCCGAGAGGGCACACTGGTGCTGGCGCTGCCGCGCGGCGGCGTCGTGGTCGGCGACGAGGTCGCCCGCGCGCTGCGCGCGCCGCTCGACGTGCTGATCGTGCGCAAGCTGGGCGTGCCGGGCCGCGAGGAACTGGCGATGGGCGCAATCGCCTGGGGCGGCGTGCAGGTGCTGGACGAAGCGCTCATCAACGCGCTGGGCCTGAGCGAAGCGGAGGTGGCGCGCGTCATCGCGCAGGAACAGGCCGAGCTGAGCCGGCGCGAGCGGGTCTTCCGGGCAGGCCGTCCCTTCCCCGCGCTCGCGGGCCGCACCGTCATCCTCGTGGATGACGGCATCGCCACCGGGGCGACGATGGAAGCTGCTGCGCGCGCCGTTCGCGCCCACGCGCCGGCTCACTTATGCATTGCCGCGCCTGTCGTCGCGCCCCAGGCGCTGGCAAGCCTACATGCACTCGCCGATGAGATCGTGGCCGTGCTCATGCCGATGGTGCTGCGAGGGATCGGCGCGTGGTACGAGGACTTCTCGCAACTGAGCGATGAGGAGGTGCTCGCTTATCTGCAGGCGCGTTCATAGCCAGGGGCAATTGTCATGTTGGGCGCAGCGAAGCATCTAAAATCCTGACCGTAGGGGCGTAGCGGTGCTAAAACCCTCCCCGCAGCCACCAAACATCCCCGCCTCAACGCCCCCGCTGCGCTTCAGTCCCGCGCGCATTCAGCATGACAAGGGTGGGGTGGGGCCTCAGCGATCCCGCCGCGCTTCAGCCGAGCGCACGCAGGGGCGGTTCGCAAACCGCCCCTGCTGCGTCGTCGCCCACCCCGGCGTGCTCCCCGCATAGGTGCTGCGCACCACGCCGGCCAGCGGCGTCCACGCCGAGCTGCCCACTGCCACGTCGTCGAAGACCCAGCGGTTCTGGCGCGCGTCCCAGAACAGGTAGACCACCGCGGTGAGCAGCGGTCCGCCGCCGTTTCTCAGCCTCGGCGAGGCGGCAAATTCGCAGGCGACGTGCCCGAAGTCCCTCACCAACCACATCAGCTGCGGCAGGCAAAAGCCCGGGTTGTCCGGGTCGCGCGCGCCGATCACCAGCGCGGAGGCCATCGGGTCACGCCTGCACACCACCGCCTCGTCCGGCGAGTAAAGGACGAAGGGGATGCCGACGCGCCCGGTCCACGGGATGAGCGTGTTCCTGCCGCTATCGTCGAGCGGCCGGGGGCGCCAGTAGCCGGCGAATCGAGGCGCTTCGTTGTTGTTTAACCCGTGCTGCGCGGCCACGATGGCCTCGTCGTAGTCATACGCGATCGGGCGAAGGCGCGGGTCGCCGGGCGGATGGACCAGCAACCAGTACAGGCGCTTGTCCTCGTGGCCGGGCGGCAGGAAGAACATGCCACCGCCGGCGGCGCGCAAATTGCCATACTGGTCTGTGATGCGAGGGGCGTAGCGGCCCTGCGCCCCTCGCGTGACAATCAGCAAGCACAAACGGTTGCCCCTGCGCGTGAATGCACCCCGGACGCCGCAGCCCGGCCCGCTCAACAAAGGCCCATGTGGGCTTCTTCGATCAGCCTTTGCTTTAGGTCCCAGAGCTGCTGGCTGAGCGAGACGTGATAGGCGTGCGGGCGGATCAACCGGCGCACGCCGGCGTCCAGGCGCTCGATGTCGCGCTGGCGCACGGCGCGGATGTGCTCCAGCGGCGGCAATTCGCAGACCAGCTTGCCTTCGCGCAACACCTCGACCAACAAAGGCTCCCAGGCGGAGATCTCGTCTCGCGGCAAGACGCGGAACTTGGTGTGGT
>DAOTYZ010000242.1:0-6392 GCA_034434555.1 Candidatus Roseilinea sp. | reverse complement strand
ACTCTTATACTCTCACCGAAACGTGAAAGCATGATGAATTACCGACGCGGCAACATTAAGGTTACATAAAGGCACGTGCGATGACTTCTTCCACCACATCCAAGCCTTCGTGCAATTGCGCTTCGCTCATCACCAGCGGGAAGAGGAAGCGCAGGCCGTTGGAATAGAGGCCGCAACGGATGGAGAGCACGCCGTTGTGCGCGAGGTCCTGCACCAGCGCGACGGCTCGCTCTGGCGCAATAGGCCGGCGCGTGCGGCGATCCTCCACAAACTCGATCGCCAACATCGCGCCCAAGCCGCGCACATCGCCAATCGCTTCAAACCGCGCTTGCATCTGTTCGAGGCGCTCGCGAGCCACCTGCCCGAGTCGGACGGCCCGTGCGCACAAGTCGTCTCGCTCGATGATCTCGATCGCGCGCAGGGCAGCGGCGCAGGCGACTGGGTTGCCGCTGTAGGTGCCTCCTAGCCCGCCCAGATGTACTTTGTCCATCACCTCCGCGCGGCCAACCGTCGCGGCGATCGGCATGCCGGCGCCCATGCTCTTCGCCATGACCACGATGTCTGGCTCGACGCCGTAGTGCTCGATAGCGAACATCTTGCCGGTGCGCGCAAAACCCGATTGCACCTCATCGGCGATCAGCAAGATGCCGTAGCGCGTGCACACCTCGCGCAGCCGGCGCATGAACGTCTCTGGGGCGGGGATGAAGCCGCCCTCGCCTTGAACCGGTTCAATGATCACAGCCGCGACGTGCTCCGGCATGATGTGCGCCACCAACAGGCGCTCGAACGCCTCCCAGACCAGCGCTTCCTTGTGTTCTTCGCTCAGCCCGCTCTCAATGGCCGTGCGGTATAGATAGGGGAACTGGGCGCGGTAGATCTCCGGCGCAAATGGACCAAACCCCTTTTTGAAGAGCGCATATTTACTGGTCAGGGTCTGGGTGAGCAAGGTACGACCATGGTAGGCGCCTTCAAACGCGATGATCGCTGGCCTGCCGGTGGCCGCGCGTGCGATCTGAACGGCTTGTTCCACGGCTTCCGCGCCGGTGCTGGCGATCATGGCCTTCTTTGGCCCGCTGATCGGCGCGATGCGGTTGAGCGTCTCGGCCAGTTGCACGTGTGGTTCCGTGGTGGCCACCAAGCCGCCAATGTGGATCAGCGCGCTGGCCTGCTGGCAAATAGCATTGACGACCTCCTCCGGCGTGTGGCCGACGTTCAAGACGCCGATCCCGCCGGCGAAGTCGAGCAAGATGTTGCCGTCCACGTCTTCCACCAGCGCGCCATGGGCGCGGCGAACAGCGATCGGGGTGGCTTTGCCGTAGCCAGCCGGCATAGCCGCCTCGCGCCGGCTGATCAATTCGCGGCTCTTGGGGCCAGGGAGTTCTGTCTTAATCTGGATAAATTGACGAGTGCGTATCATGCGCCTAGCTTACACGAGATGTACATCTTGGGTGCATTCATGATTTTGGGGTGCATGTGCGTGGCGTGAAGTGCACAAGGGTTGCCAGTACCCCTCCCCACCCTGTCATTCTGAGTGTATGACGGGCCGGCGCGGCGAGCAAGCAGCTTTAACGCTCCCTACATCTTGGGGTACCTCATCCCGACCAGGGGCAGATCGCCAGCTCTTCGTATGCACTTATCTAGAACTCACTTATGCAAATCACGACCTAAACCTAAGGCTAGTCTCAGTTTCGCTGGGGAAGATTCGGCAAAACGAAAGGTTCTCTAGAGGTAAATGTAAGGTGAAATTCCCTAGTGTGACTGTCACTGGTCTGATCACAGCGCCGTGCGAGGAGCTGTTTGCGATCGTCAGCGACCCCACCCGCCACCCAGAGTTGGCCGGCAGCGGTGAGGTGATGGACGTGAAGTGGATCACGCCGCCGCCCGTGAAGGTTGGCTCGGCGTTCCAGTCGCGTCAGTGCATCGGCTGGTATCAATATCCCACGCGATCCTATATCCAGGTATACAACCCTCCGCGTCAGTTCATCTGGCTATCCGGGCCTGGCTTTAAGAAGCCGCCGTTTGGTCAGTTGTGGGGGTTTGACCTGGAACCTCTGGACTCACGGACGACGCTGGTCTCGAATCTGATGCGCTGGCCGCTTATGCCTGTGCCGGAGATTCCGCCCTTCTCATGGCTAATGAAGCGCGGGTTGGATCACGAGGTGAACAACATGAAACCCACGCTCTACAAGCTGGCCAAGATGGCGAACGCTGTGGTGATCGGCGAGCTACAAGTGGTTTATGACTGGTGCGAGCATACTTCGCCGTGCGCGGAGCGACGCCGGCTGATGGTGAGCGTGTGATGCCGCAGCGCGGAGGGTGCATTCACAGCGAACCCTAGGCGGGCGATGTCAGTGCCGTCGCCCCCGTTGGTGAATGCACCGCAGATACGGGAGTGCGCCATTTGAAGGCGATACAAGAAACATGCACCGCAGAGACGCCGAGGACGCAAAGGTCATTTCTCTGCGCCTCGGCGGTTTTGAGCCAAGTCACCCCAAAGTCGGCACTCCCGCAGATATACACTGTCGTATAATCTTTCTACTGCGGGGAATGGCGCAGCCTGGTAGCGCGCTGCGTTCGGGTCGCAGAGGTCCAGGGTTCAAATCCCTGTTCCCCGATTCTCAAGTCGAGATGTTGTTCGCCCATCATCTCGACGCATGTTTTACTGCGTGAGCATGCGCTCAGGCTACCTCCCTCCTTACACCCGCTTGCGAGAGCTATCCGCAACGGAGTGGGATGCCCTTGTCGCACGACATCCGCACGGTCATCTGCTGCAAACCCACGCCTGGGGAAGGCTGAAGGCAGCGCACGGCTGGCATGCAAACTGGTCGGCGATCTTCACCAATCGCGAGCAGCCGATCGGCATGGTGATGATGTTGATGCGCGCGCTGCCCTACGGGTTAGGCCGCATTGGCTACGTGCCGCATGGGCCGGTGGTGGACTGGGACGACGAAGCGAGCGCCGCCGCAGCGCTCCACGCTGTGCGCAGCCTGGGCTGTAGGCTGAGGGTGTTCGCCACTGTGGTCGAACCGGATCTGCTGGATACGCCCTCTGATCAGCGCCTGCTGGCGCGCCTGGGGCTGAAGCCGGCGCACTTCAGCGTGCAGCCGCGCCGCACGATCTGGGTGAACTTGGACGTGGACGAGGACGTGGACATGCTGGCGGCGATGAAGCCGAAGACGCGCTACAACATCGGCCTGGCCCGCCGCCGAGGCGTGACGGTGCGCGCGGGCAGCGTGGAGGATGCTCCCCTCTTCTATAGCTTGCTGCGCACGACCGCCGAGCGCGACCAATTCTCCATCCATACGCTTGACTACTACCGGGACTTCCTGCGCCTCTTCGCCCAAGGCGAGGACGCGCCGGCGCGTCTGCTGATCGCGGAGTATCAGCAACAGCCGCTCGCCGCGCTGGTCGTGGCCGCGGTTGGCGAGCGCGCCATCTACCTATACGGCGCAAGCAGCGACCAGCAGCGCGAACTGATGCCCACCTATCTTCTACAGTGGGAGGCGATGCTCTGGGCACGCCGGCGCGGCTGCAAGACATACGACCTGTGGGGGATACCCGACGAAGACGAGGCCACGCTGGAGGCGAACTTTGAGCGGCGCAGCGACGGCCTGTGGGGGGTGTATCGCTTCAAGCGCGGCTTCGGCGGGCAGGTCGTGCGCTACATCGGCGCTTGGGTGGACGTGCGTTCTCCGCTGCGCTGGTGGTTGTTCCAGCAAGCCTGCCGGTGGCGCAAGACCAGCGGCCTGGCCGCATAAGAATCCCCGCTATCATTCCCTGTCGCATCGCGTATGTCCAGGCCCACGTTTGCTTTGCACTTTCCCCGCGATTTCAAGTGGGGTACGGCCACCGCCGCGCATCAGGTCGAGGGCAACAACACCAACAACCAATGGTGGCGCTGGGAGCAATCCCATGCCCGCATCATGAACGGCGATAGCTCCGGCCTGGCCTGTAATTGGTGGAACGACGCGGAAGCCGACTTCGACCGCATGGTAACGCTGGGGCTGAACGCGCATCGCCTTTCGGTGGAATGGAGCCGCATTGAGCCGCGCGAGGGCCGCTTCGATAGCGCAGCGCTGGACCGCTATCGTGCCATGCTGCTCGCCCTGCGCCAGCGCGGCATCGAGCCGATGGTCACGCTCCACCACTTCACCAATCCTTGGTGGCTGGAGGAGCGCGGCGGCTGGGAGGATGCCGACTTGGTGGTGCCGCGCTTTTGCCGCTTCGTCGAGACGGCGGTCCGTGCCCTGGGCGACCTGTGCGACCTATGGTGCACCATCAACGAGCCGAACGTCTATGCCGTGATGGGTTACCTTTCCGGTGGCAGGATGCCGCCAGGCGTGCAAGACATCTCTCGCACGGTGAACGTGATGCGCAATATGTTGATCGCGCACGCGGCGGCTTATCAGGTGCTTCATCAAAGCCAGCGCCTCGCGCGCGTGGGCATCGCGCATCACATGCGCTACTTCGAGCCGATGCGCCCCGGCCATCCGTTGGATGCGCTCGTCGCCCGCGCCCTGAACAGCATGTTCAATCAAAGCGTGCTCGACGCGCTGATCCACGGGAAGTGGCACCTGGTGCTCAGGCGCGGCGCGTCGGCCAGCGCACGCAAGCTGCGCGGCACGCTGGACTGGATCGGCCTGAACTATTACACGCGCCACCGCGTCGCGTTCGACCGCACCAAGCGCGAGACGTTCTTCAGCGAACTGTTGATCTACCCGCAGGACGTGATGATGACCGATTTCAACTTTGGGGAGATCTACCCCCAGGGCATCCTGCGCTTCGTCCGACATTTGGCGCGCTACAGGCTGCCGATCTACATTACCGAGAACGGCCTGCCCGATCACGACGACGACCTGCGGCCGGCGTTTCTCATCCAGCATTTGCACGCCACATGGCAGGCCATCCAGTCCTGCTACGACGTGCGCGGCTACTACCACTGGAGCTTTGTGGACAACTTCGAGTGGGGAGAGGGATGGCGGATGAAGTTTGGGTTGGTGGCGATGGACCCGAAGACGCAAGCGCGCGAATTCCGGCGCAGCGCGTGGCTTTACCGCGACATCATCCGGTCAGGCGCCATCACCAGCGAGATCGTCGAGGCATACGCGCCGGCGCTGTTTCAGACGCTCTACCGATGATGAGCCTGGCTCACGCTGCCCCCGGCCTGCCGAAGACGGTCTGCGCCAGCGTCTGGGCCGAGATGCGGCTGTCGTAGTATTCGCGCCAGCGCCAGAACTTGCCATCCTGCAACACGCCGATGTTTAAGTCCTCGTCCCCCGCGCGGACGCCCGTCTTGCGGTTGGTGCAGGTCCAGGTTTGGTGGATGGCCAGATATTCCCCGCTGTATACGACGCGGTGAACGGTGATGACCGTGTCGGCGTAGTTCTCGTGATAAGCCAGCACGGCCCTGCGGAGCTGATCATGGCCGCGGACGACCTCGAAGGTGGTGTGGATCACGCTTTCCGGCGCGTGGCAGCTCACCACAGTCTCGGCATCCCCGCGCGCCCAACCCTGGGTGGTGTGGCGCAGGTGCACGGCCAGGATTTCTTCGTGGGTCATGGCCCGCGCCGGCGCGGGGATGGCCGGCGGCCATGGCTCTTCGCGCAGCGGTGCGTCCGCCGTCACCTCGCGGACGATGCGGTGGTCGCTGTGGAGGCGCAGATAGGCGATTTGGTCGCCCTGGAGCTTGAGCAAGACGCCTTGTTCTATCTCGCGCCAACGCCGCCCATCCGGCGAGCTGCGTGCCACCCACTCGCCGGCCCACCATTCGGGTTCACGCAGGTCACGAAACGCGCGCCGGACGTAGATGCGGACCGAGTCAGGCGAATCACCGAGCGCGCGCAGGCACGCCGCGATGGCCGCGCGCCCGGCATGGGTCTGGCCGTCCGCGATCCACATGGCGTCCGGCGCGCATAACCTCGCCACGCCTTCCGGTCCATCGGTGCGCCACGCGCCGGCGATCGCGTCCAGGGGGCTTTCCATCCTGGCCGGCTTAGGAAGGTATGAACATGCGCTGGAAGCGCATCATCAGGCCGAGGTCGCCGGCGATGCGCAGCTTGCCGCTCATAAAGGCCTTGGTCGGGTCCAGCCGGCCGGCGATGATGTCCACCCAGTCTTGCGCTGCCACGTTGATGGTGACCGTTGGCTGGTCAGCGACGCCTTCGGTGACGTCCAGCTTGCCATCGGCGATGGACAACGCATAGCTGCCGCCGCCATCACCTGTCGCGTTAAGCTGGATCACCGCATTGATCCCCTTGGCCAGCGCGGGGTTGAAGTTCGCCACCATGGCCTGGATGCTCTCGGCAAGTGTCATCGTGCGCTCCGTATGTGTTTGAGGTGTCTGTTCGTGAATGCCGGGAGTATACCGCGCGACATTGGAGCGGCGTGAGTAG
>DAOTYZ010000241.1:0-2668 GCA_034434555.1 Candidatus Roseilinea sp. | reverse complement strand
CTCTCATCGGCCCCGCTGAGCTTGAGCTTCTACCCTTATCTGTGGCATCTGGAGGCCAGCGTGGACATCGCGCATTTGCACATGCCCTATCCGCCTGGCGAGCTGGGCCAGCTTGTCCTGGGTCGCAGCCGTCGCCTCGTAGCGACCTACCACAGCGACATCGTGCGCCAGCGCGTCCTCGGCGCGCTCTACCGACCCTTCCTCTGGCAGACGCTGCGCCGCGCCCATCTGATCGCCGTCTCCAACCCGACGTACATCCAGGATTCACCATTCCTACGCGCCCATGCCCAAAAGTGTCGCGTGGTGCATTTCGGGATCGACCTCGCCCGCTTCGCGCGCAGCGCCAAGACGGAGGCGCGCGCAGCAGCCTGGCGCGCGCGCTTCGGCCATCGCCCGCTGGTGCTGTTTGTCGGCCGGCTGCGCCACTACAAGGGCGTTCACGTGCTGCTGGCGGCGCTCGCCCGCCTGCCAGCCGAAGTGCAGGCGCTCATCGCCGGCAGTGGGCCACTCGAGGCCTGCTTGCGCGCACAGGCTCAGGCATACGGAGTGGCCGACCGCGCGCACTTCCTCGGCACGCTGGACGACGAAGAGGTGGCCGCGCTCTATCACGCAGCCGACGTGTTCGTCCTCCCCTCCACCAACCGCGCCGAGACCTTCGGCATCGTCCAACTGGAGGCCATGGCTTGCGGCAAGCCGGTGA
Source organism: Candidatus Roseilinea sp. (assembly GCA_034434555.1). Lineage (GTDB taxonomy): Bacteria > Chloroflexota > Anaerolineae > J036 > Brachytrichaceae > JAAFGM01. Next base: position 1,968 of record DAOTYZ010000241.1, on the reverse strand, counting down.
TCTGCACCGAGCTGGGCACCGGCACATCCTACGTGAATCAACATGGGATCACCGGCTTGGTCATCCCGCCAAACGACCCCGACGCGCTGGCCGCGGCAGTGCGACACCTGTTGGCTAACCCCGAACTGCGCGCGGCGATGGGCGCCGCCGGCCAACAGCGTGTCGTGCGCGAGTTCTCCAGCGACGCCATGTGCCGTCAGATGCTCGCGTTCTACCAAGAGGCGCTGGCATGATGGACTACGTCCTCGACGTGCGCACGATCACGCCGCACTTCCCAGGGATCGGGCGCTACGTACACAACCTGGCTTGTGCCCTGGCCGACCAGCTTTCGCCTGGAGAGCGGCTGACGTTGCTGGGCAGCGAACGACAGCTCGCGCATCTGCGCAGCGCCATCCGCCAACCCGTCGGCGCGCTCATCTGCGACACCTCGCCCTTTGACCTGCGCCAGCAGTGGCGCGTCCCGCGCCTGCTGCGCGGCGCAGCGCTCTATCACAGCCCTTACTACCTGATGCCCTACTTCCCTGGCCGGCCGACCATCCTCACGTTCCACGATGCGATTCCGCTGCGCTTCCCGGCCTACGTCTCGGCCCGCGCGCGACTCTTCTTTTGGTTGACGCTACAGTTGGCCCTTCGCAGCGCTGACCACGTGATCACCGTCTCACGATCTGCGCAGCACGACCTGCGCGCTGCGGCGCCATCATTGCAGAGCGCAGACGTGACGACGATCTATGAAGCCGCTGACCCTCGTTTCGCCCCTCAGAGCGCGGCTGCAATCGCGCGCGTGCGTGACCGCTACGCCCTGCCCGCGGATTTCTTCCTCTACGTGGGCAGCAACAAGCCGCATAAGAACCTGCCGCTGCTGATGCAGGCCCACGCGCGCCTGCCGGCAAATTCGCCATTGCTCGTGATCGCCGGCCCGTGGGACGTGCGCTATCCGGAAGCCAAACAGATCGCCGATTCGGCGCGCGTCCGCTTCCTGGGGCCGATCGACGAGGCCGACCTGCCGGCGCTCTACAGCGCAGCGCTGGCCTTCGTCTTCCCCAGCCGCTATGAGGGCTTCGGCCTGCCCGCCCTCGAGGCGATGGCCTGCGGGACGCCGGTGATCTGCGGCAACACATCCAGCCTGCCGGAGGTGGTCGGTGATGCGGCGCTCTTGATTGACCCAGCCGATGTGTCCGCGCTGGTCGAGGCGCTCCAGCGCCTGCTGGATGATCCGGCGCTGCGCCAGCAGCTCAGCGCGCGCGGGCTGGAACGAGCGGCGCGCTTCTCCTGGGGGCGCGCGGCTGCCGAGACGCTGGCCGTCTATCGGCGGGTGGCCGGCTCTGCCGTCGCCCATCTTCTCTAGGTTCGCCTTCGTTGGCAGAGCAGTTTGGTAGAGGGTCGCCCTATGGGTGAACGCACCCGTTCACAACAGATGAACAACACAGCCCGGTTAGAATCCTGACCGGCGTGGCCGCTAGGTCGCCGCCATGCCAGGAGCACAAACCATGCGAAATCTCCTCTCTCTCAAGACGGGCTGGATGCCCCTGATTGCTACGCTTGTGCTGCTGCTCAGCGCCTGTAGCGTGAGCTTCAGCACGGCCAACGTCAGCGATGCTTGGCTCTCCACCGACGAGGCCGGCCAGCAGCGCACCACCACCTTCAGCCAAGACGCGGTGTTCTACGCTAAGGTTGACGTGCGCAACGCGCCGCAGGACACCCGCGTGCGCTCAGTTTGGTATGCAGTCGAGGCCGATAATCTTGAGCCGAACCTCAAGATACAGGAGTTGACTTACGTCGTGCCGCAATCCGGCAACGCGCTGGTGACTTTCAACCTCACCAACGACCTGCGCTGGCCGCGCGGTCGCTATAAGGTGGAGATCTTCTTAAACGACGCCAGCGACCCGGCCCGCACGCTGAGCTTCGAGGTGCGGTAAACAGCTTTCGCCGGTGGTGAACTGCTCAGTTAGAGAGGATGCGAGGGCTGCT
>DAOTYZ010000240.1:0-15463 GCA_034434555.1 Candidatus Roseilinea sp. | reverse complement strand
GGTTGCCGCCACCCTGCCGCTGTGGTTCACCTCCTATTGGGGCAACTTGGGCATCGAGCTGCACTACGACGAGTGGGTAAACGCGGTCCTCTTCGCTGCGCTTGGCGTGGCGGTGGCCGGCTGCGCGCTTGCCTTCGTCCGCCGGCTGCCGATGATCGTTAACCCGATCGGCTTCGCGTTGCTGCTGCTCTGGCAGGCCGCGCTGGCCGCGATGTTTGCGTGGTGGCTGCGCAGCTACGTGGGCACGGAGAACAGCCGGCTGATCATGCCCGGCGTCGGCGTCACCGCGATGCTGGTGACGCTGGGCTGGCTGACGCTCACCCCAGCGCCCATCAAAAGGGCCGCGGCGATAGGAGGGGCTGCTGCGCTGCTGATGCTGGCCGCGGCTGCGCCGTTCGTCACCATTCGCCCGGCCTATGCTGAGCCGCAGACTTACAGCCGCGACGCCATCGTGGATGTCCACCGCTTGCCGAGCGCCGGCGTGGCGGTCTTCGAGGGCGCAATCGAGCTGCTGCACGCCGAGGTCTCGGCCAAGCGCGTCAACGCCGGCGAGACGTTGCGGGTAGTGCTGTACTGGGGCGCGCTACGGCCGGCCAATCAGAGCTACCGCGTGCTCATTGAAGCCACTGATATGGATGGCGCGCCCATTGGGCGCACCTACGCTTTACCCTACGGCGGACGGTTCGCCACGCAACGCTGGCAGCCTGGTGCGTACTTCCGTGACGAGTATGCCCTGCGCATCGCGCCGGACGCGCCGCGCGGGCCGGCCCGCGTCCAGCTCAGCCTGATTCGGCTTTATCCGACGCCCGGACCAGCGCCGATAGATGGCGCGCCCTCACCCGTCTTCTTGATTGACCGGCTAAAGGTGCGCGCGTCGTCGGCCTCCCCTGCCGCGCCCGACGGCCCGCCGTTGGCCACCTTCGGTGACCTGTTGCGCCTGGAGCGGGTGCGCTTTGCGCCCAATGAGGCGACGTTCTTCTGGACGGCGCTGCGCGCGCCGAACGGGGATTACACCTTGTTCATCCACGTGTTGGACGGGGATGGCCAGATGATCGGCCAGCACGATGGACAACCGTTCGGCGGCGAATATCCCACCAGCCTGTGGGAGGCCGGCGAGCGCGTGCGCGACGCGCGCGCCTTCGAGCTGCCGCCGGCCGCGCAGCGCCTGCGCATTGGCTGGTATGACGCTCAGACCGGCCAGCGCCTGCCGGTCTATATGCCAGATGGCCAACCCTGGCCGGATAATGCTGTCTTAATAGAGATTCGCGATCCTTAATCGTTTGACGACCATGATGAGGCGTTTGAAACTCCTTGTCCTGACTACTATCCTCGTTACAGTTAGCAGCGACCCTTCCTACGTCTCTGCTCAGGAAGAGCCTAAGCCGCTCAACGTGCCGCCGGGATTTCGGGTAGAGGGGATCACCGGCAACCTAGAATGGCCGACGACGTTTACCTTTGCCCCGGATGGGCGCGTGTTCATCGCGGAGAAGGCCGGCCGGGTCAAGATATGGAAGGATGGCCTGCTCTACGCCCGCCCCCTGATTGACATCCGCGACGAGGTGAATAACTTTATAGATCGCGGCCTGATCGGGATGGCGCTGGATCCAAACTTCGCCCAGAACGGCTGGATCTACCTGGCCTACGCCTGGGACGCGCCCGGCGAGGCCAAAGACGCCGATGGCCCGCGGCGAGGGCGCGTGGTGCGCTACACCGTCGAGGGCGACGCAGCCAGGCCGGAGAGCGCCCACGTCGTGCTCGATGATCACTGGAGCTACACCCAGAACCACTCGGTGGGCACGCTCAAGTTTGACCGCGAGGGCAAGCTCTGGGTCTCGCTGGGCGAGGGGGCGCTCTCGGCAGCGCCCGGCCGGCTGGCGCTCAAGGCGCTGGACATAGACAACCTTCAGGGCAAGGTCTTGCGCATTGACCCGCTTACCGGCGAGGGCGTTCCCGGCAACCCGTTCTATGACCCGCGCTTCCCCAGGCGCGCCCGCTCGCGCGTGTGGGCCTATGGCTTTCGCAACCCTTTCCGTTTCGCGCTGCACCCGGGAACCCAGCTCCCCTACGTGGGTGACGTGGGCTGGAACACGTATGAGATGTTGATGATCGCGACCAAGGGGGCGAACTTCGGCTGGCCGTGCGTGGAGGGCAGCATGGACCGGCCGGAGTTTCAGAACGAGCCGGAATGCCGAGGCATAAACATCCGCACAACGACGCCGAAGGAGCTGAGCTATCCGCACGCCGGCAACAACGCCTCGGTGACCGCCGGCGACTTCAACACCGGTGACCACTTCCCCGCCGAGATGAAGGGGCAATTCTTCTGGGGCGATTATTCCACCCAGGTGATCAACCGCACGGCGCTGGACGAGAATGGGCGGTTCAAGGAGACGATCCCGTTCGGCACGCGCATGGGCGAGCCGGTGGACATTCAGTTCGGGCCGGACGGCGCGTTGTGGTACCTTTCGATTTACTCCGGCGGCCTGCGCCGCATCGTCTATCAAGATCTACCGCTCGGCGCGCTCGCCCGCACGACGAAACGCAACAACCCGCCGGTGGTGATCCTCTCGCCCCTCGACGGGGAGACCTATCTGCCTGGCCAGCGCGTGGAGCTGCGCGGGGCGACGAGCAAGGCGGGACGGGCTGAGTGGCGCGTCACCCGCTACGATGGCCAGCGCGCGACGCCGATCACAACGACCCTCGGCCTCAACACAGCGTTCATCATGCCTAACGACATGGGCGACGAGAGCTTCGTCGAGGCCGTGCTGACCGTCGCCGACCCCAAGGGCGGCTCGTCTTCGGCCAAGGTGCGGGTATATCCTACCCACAGCGACGGTTATATCCGCGCCTGGTGGCTGACCAACGGCTTCCCTTATCTCACCCTGGATGACGACCCGCTGCCGGGCGGCGAGGCCAACTTTATCCCTCGCCCCGACGACAAAACCGTGTGGACAATCCGCAGCCCATCGCACAACATCAACTTATTGAACTACGTCACGCCGGCGCGCAAGGGCATGGTCTACGCCTTTGTATGGATCGCCTCGCCGGAGGATCGCCCCGGCTTGCTGGGCATGAACTCCGACGACGGCCTGGCCGCCTGGCTCAATGGCGAGCGGATTTGGTTCAATAAAGTCAGCCGCTTCATGCCGGATGACCTTCGCGACATTGACCTGCCGCCCATCCAATTGAAGAAGGGCTACAACGCGCTGCTGTTGAAGATAGACACCAACGAGGGGGATTGGCAGTTCAAAGCGCGCGTGCTGAACCCCGATGGGTCAATCATGCGCGACGTGGTGCCGAAGTTGGCGTTGCCATCTCGGTAAGCAGCTACACGACGGAAGATGCGCCGGCCGCGATAAAAGGGTAGGCGAAGGCAAGCCTTCGCCTATCCAGAGTGATGCGCCGGGGGGGCGTCGCCTCTGCCCATCCTGCGCAAGACGTCTTCATACACCTCGAAGTGCTCGCCTTCCGCTTCAGCGGGGTCCACATACTTCATCCACATCGCTTGGTCAGGGTGATCACCGCTGAGCGAGCGGCGCGAGACCTCGAGCACACCCTGGGGGCTGTGCCACTTGACCTCGCCCATCTGGAGCAGGATGTATTCGCCTGCGTAGCGAGCCAACATCGCCTGACGATGGTCGCGGTAATACAGCGCTTGTTCAGCCGTCGTCTCGCGCCATTGCGCAACGCGCGCGGGTGAGTCGGTGAGCTTGGCGAAGAAGGGCTTATCGCCGACGGGTGCGCGCACCTCACTTATGAAGTCCATCTCGGCCAGGTGCACCGTCCCAAAGCCGTTCTCGGCGGCCACCCGCAGCGCGTTGCGGTCGCGGTGAAAGGGCGCTGCCGGCCAGTCATCGCGTTCAGGGTCATGTCCCATTAAATAGGCCCCTACCGCGTCGGTGGCGACGACGTGATCGCCGGCGACGAGCACGTTGGCGATTCGCATTTCCTCTCCCGCACCCCACTCTTCGCCTGCCTGGCCCACCAGCCCATCAATAACGTTGAGCGCTGGATCGTAGAGCTTGCCCAGGTCGGCCAGGACGTATGGTAAGCGCACGAGATGATGGTAATAAGTCCGTGGCCGGCCAGCGGGTTCGGTTGGCATAAGGCCGAACAGGTTCTTCATACACAGCGTCACGCCGGTGAAGGCGTGATTCTTCAGCTTCTGCACGCTCACCCAGGCGTCCATCTCGGCGAACACGCCCGGCACGGGGTAGCGCTCGAACATCAATCCGCCGCCCGGCACACTCGCCCAGGTCACATCGGCATTGCCATTCACGTAATGCACATCAAACTCGGCCAACACGTGGCGCAGTTGGGTGGTGTCTTCATCGCGTGCGCGCGGCAGGTAATGCCGATAAAAGCTGATATCCACGCAGAACAGCTCGGCAGTTGTGTTCTCACGCAGCAGGCGCAGCACCGCGCGCGCCACGCAGTCGCTGACGAGCTGAACGCGGTGGTGGTGAAATTTCACCACCGCGTGCTCCTCCTTGTCTTGGTTGAACTTGATGCCGATCCGGCGCGCACGGCGCAGTCGTTCCCAGGCCCGTGACAGCGGGCGGGTCGCCTGCTCCAGCGCTTGATACACGGTCTCGTCGTCGGCTTGCCAATCGCAGGCGACGGCCCGCACGACCGGTTTGCAGGGTGTGTGCTCGGTCACGCCTTAATCGTCCAGGGTTGTCTCGTAGAGCGCGCTGATGCCCCCGTCTATCAAGATCGCTGCGCCGTTGAGGAAGCTGTTCTCACCGCTGAGGATGTGCACGATCGTCGCGGCCACCTCCTCTGGTCGGCCGGCGCGCTTAAGCGGGTAGATCCCCTCCGCCCGCCGGCGCTCAGCCTGCGGGTCGGTTGACTTGTCGAAGTACTCAAACGCCAGCCCTGTGAGTATCAATCCAGGCTGAATGGCCACCGCGCGGATGTTGTCCTTACCCCATTCAATGGCGATCGACTTGGTGAGGGCGACCAGCATGGCCTTGGCCATGTTGTAGGGGAACACGCCGGGCATGGTGCGCTCGGCGTTGATCGAGGAGAGGTTGACGATCACGCCGCCGCCGGCGGCCTTGAGCGCCGGATAAGCTTCCTGGCTGAGCGCCCAGGCGTGATAAAAGTTCACGCGGAAGCAGTTCTCCAAGTCCTCAAACGTCGCGTTCAACACGCCGTGCCAAGTGTTGGCGCCGGCGTTGTTCACCAGCCCATCTAGGCCGCCGAGGAAGGCGATCGCGTCGCGCGCGAAGCGGCGCGCCGCGTCCAGATCGCGCAGGTCCAAGGCGCGGAAGAACGCGCGCCGGCCGGCTGCAGCTATCGCCCGCATGGTGTCGTCGGCTCCCACCTCGCTTAGCCCGCAAAAGGCCACGTCGGCACCCTCCTGAGCAGCCCGAATCGCAACCGCCTGGCCGATGCCCATCGTCGCGCCGGTCACGATGATGCGCTTATTCGTCAGCAGATTCATCTGTTCTATGCCTTAACTTTCGCCCAACTCGCCGTCCAGCACAAATCGCTCGATTGCGATGGCTGCGCCGTCCGCCTCGATGCTCGGCGCGACCCAGTCGGCAATCGCGCGCAGGTCGGCATGACCGTTGCCCATCGCCACGCCACAGCCGGCCCAGGCGATCATCGTCGCGTCGTTGCCCTGATCGCCGATCGCCATCACGGCCTCGCGCGCCACACCCAGGTGCGCGGCCAGCATCTGTAATGCCGCGCCCTTGTCGGCTCCCAGCGGATTCACCTCGACGAAGCGCGCGTGCGACTGCACAACCACCGCGCGCTCGCCGACCACCGCGCGCAAGTGCGCCAGCGCAGCCGGCGCCTGCGACGGGTCAACCGCGAAGAGGATCTTGTCAGCATCCTCGCTGGCCAGCACGGCGCACAAATCCGGCACGACCGTGAAACCACGCCCCACCAGGTCGTCAATGCGCCCGAAGAACACCCCGTCGGTGACGTAGATCCGGTCGCCCTGATAGAGCGCTGCGCGCCAGGCCGTCTGCGCGCGCTCGATGGCGGCCAGCTCACAGGCCAGGTCGCGCGGCAGCGGAATATGGCGCAGATAGCGCTCGGTTTGGTAATCGTAGATCGCGCCACCCTGAAGACAGATCGCCGGCGCGTTGATCCCCAACTGCGCCGCGAACCTGCGCGTGCTGGCGACGTTGCGGCCGGTGGCGACCGTCACCCATAGACCGCTCTCCCTGGCGCGCTGCACTGTCCGCAGGACGCGCGGAGAGATGCTCAGGTCGGGGTGCACAGTCGTGCCGTCCAGGTCGAGGGCAATCAGCTTGAAGGCGGACATGGCGCACTGGCCAGCGCCCCGCGCAGACCCGCCCCGCGGGACAGGACATGTGAAGGGGCGCCTGCCGAACGTGGATCTTAACCTAACGCGCGACCAGGGCGCCTCGCGCACTACGGTAAATCGTCGCAGCGAGCGGGCCGGCTAATGCGGTTCCGCCTCGGCCAGTGGAGCGTGCGCCGAGCGCGCCTCTTCGACAAGCACGCGGCGCAGCACCTTGCCCACCTGCGTCTTGGGCAGCGCATCGCGGAAGACAATCGCGCGCGGGACCTTGTAGGGCGCCAGGTTCTGGCGACAGAACGCCTGCAGCGCTTCGGCGGTCAAGTGCATACCCGGTCGCAGGACGACGAACGCGGTGAGCGTGTCGTCGCCCCGCTCGGGATTGGGCACACCCGCCACGCTTGCCTCCAAGATCGCCGGATGCGTGAAGAGCACCTCTTCGACCTCGCGCGGCAACACCTTCAGGCCGCCGACGTTAATCATGTCCTTCTTGCGGTCCACGATATAGAAGTAGCCATCGGCGTCCATCCTGGCGATGTCGCCAGTGTGCAACCAGCCATCAGCATCTATGGCCTTGGCGGTCTCATCCGGGCGATTCCAGTATCCCTTCATCACCTGCGGCCCGCGCACGCACAGCTCGCCGATGGTCTCTGGGTTGCCGTCCATGGGCAGATCAGCGCCGGTTGAGAGGTCAACCAGCTTGGCATCGGTGTCGGGAAAGGGCAGCCCGATGCTTCCAGGGCGATTCTCGTTGAATTCAGGGTTGCAATGGGTCACCGGCGACGCCTCGGTCAAGCCATAGCCCTCTACCAGCCGGCCGCCGGTCAGGGCGTTGAAGCGCTTTTGAATCTCCACAGGCAACGGGGCCGACCCGCTAATGCACGCCTTCACGCTCTTCAGGTCATAGCGCCCGACGTTGGGATTATTGACGATGCCGATGTACATGGCCGGCACGCCGGGATAAATCGTGCAGCGCTCCTTGCTCATGATGCGCATGACATTCTCGATCGGCCGCGGATTGGGGACGATGACCAGTTCAGCGGCCATCGCCACGCCATACAGCAAGCACACCGTCATGCCGTACACGTGAAAGAAGGGGATAGCTGCCATCACCCGCTCGCCACCTTCGACGCCGCTGGTCAGCCAGGCGCGCACCTGCGTGGTGTTACACACCAGGTTGCGGTGCGTCAGCATCGCCGCTTTGGGGACGCCGGTTGTGCCGCCTGTGTATTGCAACAAGGCGATCTCGTCCGGCTGGACGCTGACCGGCGGCGGAGCATCCGCCGTGTTCAACAGGTGCGCGAACAGATGCACATCCTCGCCGCTCACATCCACCCAGTCGGCTTCCTTGCGCTGGCGCGCGCGCACCAACTGCTTGAACGGGAAGCGCAGCACGTCGTCCACGTGGGCCACGACGACGTGCTGCACAGGTGTCTCCGCCCGGATCTGCTTCAGGCGCGGGTAGAACAAGTTCAACAGGACGATGGCTCGCGCACTGCTGTCAATTAGTGGCGCTTTCAGCTCGCGCGCGGTGTAGGTGGGGTTAATGTTCACCACGATCGCTCCCAGGCGCATGACCGCGAAGAAAGCGATCACGTAATGAGGCGAGTTCGGCAGCATAAGCGCCACGCGGTCGCCTGCTCTTACGCCGAGCCGGCTGAGCGCCGCCGCCAGGCGCTCGACCAACGTCCCCAACTCGCGATACGTCAACGTCCCGCCCACCATCACGCGACCGCCGAGCAGATAGCGCAACACAAACTTGGTCGCTAGGCGGTCTGGGTATGTGCGAACCGCCTCGGCAAACAGGTCATTGAGCGTGATGTCCGGATAATCCAGGCTGGCTGGGACACCCTGGTCATAGTGCTTCAGCCAAGGCCGAGGATGCGTCTTCTCAACCGACATGGAAACCCTCCCTCGTCATTAAGTCAATGCCGGTGCGACGACGTGCCGTTAAGTGAGTTAATACGGAGATAACGCAACGGCAGTATAGCGCTGCGCTCGCTGGCGTCAAATCAGCCGGCGTTGCTGCGTTGTCCCCGCAGAGTGCGTTCCGCGTGGGTGCGTTCACCACTAGGGGCATCTTCCACAAGCGATGCTGCCAGCGAAGGCAAATCTCAGGCTTTTGCCCCTAGCTGTGAATGCACCCTTCCGCGTCCGGAGACATACAATCGGCGATCAATGCGCAAGCTCGATCTCGTCACCCCCGCAGAAGCGATGGCGCGTCTGCGGGGGGCGCTAAGCGGCGCGCTTGCGAGCGAGACGATTGCGGCCATGCACGGGCGGGATCGCGTGCTCGCCCAGGACGTGCTCGCCCCGATCCCGATGCCGGAGTTCCGCCGCAGCACGGTGGATGGTTACGCAGTGCGCGCTGTTGACACGCCTGGCACCTTGCGCGTGGTCGCTGCGGTGCGCATGGGCGAGCTGGCGCATATCGCGCTGCGGCAGGGCGAAGCGATAGCGGTGCCCACCGGCGGGAACTTGCCCGACGACGCCGACGCGGTTGTGATGGCCGAGGATGCGCGGCGCAGCGATGATGCTGCGCAGCCTGCGATTACCGTTACCAGGCAGCTCGCGCCAGGAGAGAACGTCATCCAGCAAGGCGAAGACGTCAAAGCCGGCGAGGTGGTCTTACGCGCTGGCGCCCGCCTGCGCGAACAAGAGATCGGCGGATTGCTCGCGCTCGGCATCACGCAGATCAGCGTCCGGCGTAGGCCGCGCGTCGCGCTGATTGCCAGTGGCGATGAGCTAGTGCCGCCAGAGGCTCAGACCAGGCCCGGCCAGGTGCGCAACATCAATCAACCGATGCTAGCTGCGCTGGTGGCGCGCCATGGCGGCATCCCGCTGGACTTCGGCATCTTGCCCGACCAGCGCCAAGCCTTTGAAGAGGCCGCCCAACGGGCGATGCGCGAGGCAGATGTCATTGTGTTCACCGCCGGCAGCTCGGTAGGCGAGCGTGACTTCGTGCCCGATGTCGTCAGCAGCCTGGGCCAACCCGGTATCCTCGCTCACGGCATCCTGTTCCGCCCAGGCAAGCCCACGCTGTTCGCCGTCTGCGACGGCAAACCCGTGCTCGGCTTGCCCGGCAATCCCATCAGCAGCCTGGTCACCGGCAGCTTGTTCCTGGCGCCGACCCTGTGGCAACTTCAGGGCGCACACAACCCGCCCCAGCCGCGCCACGTTCGCGCCAGGCTCACGGAGGACGTGCGCTCGCCGCGCGACCTGGAGCACTGGTTCCCAGTGAAGTTGAGCGGGGATGACTACGGCGAGACGCTGGACGCACGGCCCATAAGCACCAAGTCAAACCTGATCTTCGGCCTGGTGCGGGCCGATGGCATGGTCTGCGCGCCGATCGGCGTGGATCGCCTAGCTGCCGGCGCCGAGGTTGTCGTGCGCCTGTTCGATTAAGCCCAGCGCTTGGGCAGCCTGCGCGAGCAAGCGCCGGCTGCTCTCGTAGGTGAGGATTTCGCGGGCTTCCTCGTAGGTCGCCCAGAAATAATCCTGAACCTCAGCGCGCTGGAGGCACACCCTGGGATTGCGCACCTCGCCGAGGAAGTAGCGCACGCGCTTCGTCGCAGTGTGCTGGGCATCTTCCCAGGCGGGTTTGGTGTAATGCTCTTCGAGCATGGGCTCAGCGCGGATCAATACGTCGCAAATGCCGGTTTCCTCGCGCAACTCGCGGCGCGCCGTGTCCATCTCTGTTTCTCCGGCCTCCGGCCGGCCCTTTGGGAAAGACCAGTGGCCGCTGTTGTGCTGGATCAGCAGAAAGTACAGCCGATCTCCTTTGCGGTAGAACGGGATCACGCCAAACGACTGTTCCACCCTTGGGGAGGGCACGACGCCTTCACCATCGGACATGGCCATCGCCTTCGCACACCCACTTATAGCTCGTCAGCTCGCGCAGGCCCATCGGCCCGCGGGCGTGGATGCGCTGCGTGCTGATCGCCACCTCCGCCCCCAGGCCGAACTGGCCGCCGTCGTTGAAGCGCGTGCTGGCGTTCACGAACACCGCTGAGGCGTCAATCTCATCCACAAAGCGCGCGATCACTTCCGGGTTCTGCGCGCAAATGCCGTCGCTGTGCTCCAACGTGTGCGCCTGGATGAACGCGATCGCCTCATCCAGCGAATCCACCACCTTGACCCCCATGATCAGGGCGAGCCATTCCGTGTCCCAGTCGGCTGCGTCATCTGCCGGCTGCGCCAGCGGATAGCCGGCTGCTTGGACGATCGCCAGCGCGCGTGGGTCACACCGCAGCACCACGGATCGTTCGGCCAGCCGCGCAGCAAGCCTGGGCAGGAATATCGGGGCGATGTCAGCATGCACCACCAGCGTGCCCAACGCATTGCAGACCGTCGGCTTGCTCACCTTGGCGTTGTAGACCACGTCGAGAGCCTTATCCTGATCCGCTGTCACATCCACATAAATGTGGTTGATCCCCATGCCGCCGGTGATGACCGGTATCGTGCTGTGCTCGCGACAAAGCCGATGCAGGTCAGCGCCACCGCGCGGGATGATCAGGTCCACATACGCGCTCAGCCTGAGCAGCTCCAGGACTCGCGCGCGATCGGTGTCTTCGATGAGTTGCACAGCATCCACTGGCAGGTCAGCGCTGCGCAGCGCCTGGTGGATCACCGCCACCAGCGCCTTATTGCTGTTCAGGTTGTCGCTGCCCCCGCGCAGGATGACGGCATTGCCGCTCTTCAGCGCCAGCGCCGCGACATCAACCGTGACGTTGGGGCGCGCTTCGTAGATCACCCCTAACACCCCAATTGGCACACGGCGCTTGTGCAAGCGCAAGCCGTTGGGCAACAGGACATGGTCGAAGGCTTCGCCGATCGGATCAGGCAAGCCGGCCACAGTGCGCACATCCTGCGCGATGGCCTGCACGCGCTGCGGGGTGAGCGTCAGCCGATCGACGAAGTGCGCCGCTGCATTGCGTGCCGTGGCCCCGGCGACATCGGCGGCGTTAGCGCGCAGGATGTCATCCTGGCAGGCCAGCAACCCCTCAGCAAGGGCGAGCAGCGCCGCGTTTTTGCGGGCTGTGTTCGCGCGCGCTAACAGGCGGCCGGCCGCGCGCGCGCGCTGGCCGATGATGTTCAGGTCCGCCGTCATGACCGACAACTGTAATGCGGGACGAAGCCGAAGGCTTCCTCCGCCCGCTTGCCGCTGATCAGCGCCTGATAGCCCTGGATGTCGGCGCGCAGCTCGGCATCGGGATAGTAACGCTGGATCAGGTCACGAGAGGGCATGTCCACGTGGGTATCGCGGGCGGCGATGAAGGCCACCGTGTGCGAACCAGGCGGCAGCGATGCCGTGGCCGCCAAGTAACAGGCCCGCGCGCAGTCGTGGATGTGCACGTAGTGCGGTATCGGATAGCGCGCATCCGGCGGTATGGCCGCCGGCAGGCTGGGCCAGCGTTCGACGGTCACCACATCGGTGAAGCGCAGGCTCACGGTCGTCAATCCGTAGTCCCGCGCGAAGTACTCAGCGATCTGCTCGCCGAGGTACTTTGAGAGCGCATATTCACTCTGTGGGTCAACCGGATGGGCTTCGTCCAGAGGCAGGTAGTGATAGCGCACTGGTCGGTGCGCCGGCACGGTGTGATTCACCTGAATGGACGAAGCCCAGACTACCCGTGTCACCCCCAAATGTGCTGCCGCCAGGAAGACGTTGTACGTGATGGCGATGTTGGTTTGAAAGGTCTGGGCGTTGGGGAACATCCCACTATCCGGGATCGCGGCTAGGTTGATCACCGCATCAGCGCCGCGCAGCACGTCGTAGCAATTCCCGACATCGCTAAGGTCGGCAGCGATGTAGCGCTCGCGCCAGCTCCCGCGACCGACGTTGTCCACGCCGAGCACCTGCGCGCCCTGGCTGCGCGCATAGTCCGCCACCACACTGCCGATGTTGCCTTTCGCGCCTGTGACGACGATCTTCATCTAGTCCTCACCCTTGCGCCGATAGACAGCCTCGCGCAGGCCGCGAATATAGCCGATCGCATACAGCCGTCCGTAGGAGGAGTAGCCTGGGTCGTCGTTGCTGTCGCCTTCCACAGTGGGCACGTGATCGGGCCGCAGCACGCCCTCAAAGCCAATCTCTCGATATGCCTCCATGCAGGCCAGCATGTCGGTCATTCCGTCGTCGTGCCAGGTCTCCTCGAAGTGGCGCGCGTCGCCGCGCACGTCGCGGAAGTGCACGAAGCTGATTTTGCCCTGCCGGCCAAAGTGCCGGATCACTGCGGGCAGATCGTCGGTCATCAGCGTGAAGTTGCCCTGGCACAAGGTGAGCGTGTTGTAGTCGCTGGGGACCATGTCCAGGACGCGCTGGAAGTTCTCCACACTTATTAGGATGCGTCCGACGCCATGTAACGGCGAGAGCGGCGGGTCGTCCGGATGTGCGCTGAGCTTGACACCGGCGCGCTCAGCTACCGGCACCATGACCTTGAGAAAAGCCTCCAGGTTGCGCCAGAGGTCCTCTTCACGCACTTCAGGCAGCCGCGGTCGCCGCTCGAACTCGGCCAAGTCGAAGGCGGTCACCAGCGAGCCGCCGCGCGAAGGAACGTCCGCCCTGGTGCGCGTCCAGCTTATCACCGCCATCCAGGCGTAGCACCAAACTGGGATCTCTAGCTTGCCCATGTTCTCCACCAGCTTGACGCACCACTCCAGCTCCTGATCACCACCTGGCAGGCCGCGCATCAATTTGTCCATAGGCGGACGCGCCTCAATCACGGCCAGCTTAAACCCTGCTTCTTCGTAGCGCTGCTTCATGCGCCGCAGCGGCATCAGGTCATAGGGCGTCTCACCGGAGCCACAATCGCTGGGCAGGGGCAGGCCGCCGACGACGTAGTTCACGCCGGCCTGTTTGACGAGCTTCCAGAGGCGAGAGGGCTGAGGCGGGAGGAACTCAGCGATTTTTATCATGGCGTGTAGATAATACTCCTATGCCTGACGACGTCCATTTCTACGAGGCTGCGCCGCTTGGAAGGCGCCCACCGAGCGACGCGCGCATCACCGACTATCGCGTGATGCCCTGGCCGGATGGCACGCGCGTGACGGTGGAGATGGGGCTGACTCCGTTCACCGAATTTCCCTCGATTGACGTGAGCATCCTGAGCGAGAGTGGCGAGGTGCTGCGCCATGTGTCGCTGGTAGGGGCAATGGAGCGCCGGCCAGCGCCGACAATGTGGCTGCCGCGCGGCATCCCTAAGGGCACGCCACTGATCGCGCTCATGGAGGTGTTGGGCGACGAGTCACCGCTCCAAACAGTGCGCGTCGCCTTCAGCGTGGGCGGGCCGATCGTAAAAGCGTCGGCTTAGTCGGACGAAGAGGCTAATTAGCGATATTCCAGAATTGCTGGAGGGGTGCGAACAGGCACGCCTAGGGCTGTGAGGACTGTGCGCGCGACCGACAGGCCAAATAGCTGGGCAAACGGCGTCTGGCGACGATATTCAATGACCCGCGGCTCCCCGCTGATGCCCCCCAGCGCAGCCGCTTTGTCCACTGCATCCTCGAAGTAGCCCAGTTGGTCCACCAGCTTGAGCTTAAGGGCCTGCCGGCCGGTGTATATCCGCCCGTCGGCGAGCCTCTTCACTTCCTCAACTGGCAGCTTGCGACCGTCGGCCACGATCTTGACAAAATGCTCATACACCTCGTCAATCACCGCCTGCCAAAGCGCGCGATCTTCCTCAGTGAACGGCGAGGTGGGGTTGCCGAAGTCCTTGAACTCACCGGACTTGATGACCGTGCTCTTGAGGCCGAGCTTCTCGTAGAGCCCTTCAATATTGGTGAACTCGCTGATCACGCCGATGCTGCCGGTGAGCGTGTCAGGATGGGCCACAATGTGGCTGGCTGCCATGCTGACGTAATAGCCTCCTGAGGCTGCCAGAGCGCCCATCTGCACTACGATGGGCTTATCCACCTTTTTTAGCGCGTTGTAAATCTCATCGCTGCCGATCACGCTGCCACCGGGCGAATCCACCTTGAGCAGGATCGCCTTCACCTCATCATCGCTGGCAGCGCGCTTGATCAGGCGCGCGATCTCGGCCGAAGCAGCCACTTCTGCCACGCCGGTCAAGTCAAAATCGGAAACCTCACCGCTGATGATTGGACCGTTGACGCTGATGACTGCCACCGCCGGACCACTGAGCGGCCCGGAGATATGGCGCACTGCGACCGGCGAAGCGCCTAGGAAGACCTCGCTGCTGGGAGCAGCAGCGCCCAGCGATGCGCCTAGCCCGCCGATCGTCGCCACAATCAGACATACGCACAAAAAGATCGGCAAGAATGCGCCCACCACTACGCCGATGATGGCCCATAGGGCTGAGCGCCCATCACTTGCTGCTCGCTGCTCGGTCATTGCTATACCTCCCGAAGAATGGTTTAGTTGAGTGTATCGCAGGCCGATTAACGGAAGTAATAGACCCCTTCGAGGGCAGCGGCGCGCTCTTCCCAGCCAAACCTCTCCCAGATGCGCTGCTGCGCTGCCCATCCTAGCCGGTTGGCGAAGTCCGGCTCGGCCAATAGGCGAGCCAGCGCCGACTTGAACGCTTCGCCATCGCCGGGCGGGGTGAGCAGCGCACTGCGCTCATGCTCAAGGTAGACGCGGTTCATCCCCACATCGCTCACCACCATAGGCTTGCCGCAGGCCATGTAGTCAATCACTTTGCCGGAGCACTTGGCGCGGTTGATGGGTGTATCCCGATACGGATAAATCGCTACGTCGGCGGCCACCAACCGCGCGATGAGCTGGTCATGCGGCATGAAGTCGTGCCAGGCAACGCGATCAGCGATGCCAGCCTGGGCAACAGCTTCTCGCAGTGCGGGCACCCCGTCGCCGGCAGCGACGATCACCCACAAGGCTTGGGGCAGCCCGCGCAGAGCTTGTATGGCGATGTCCAGGTCGTGGTTAAGCGGCACGTTGCCGGCGTAAATTACCACCGGCTGCTGCCAGCCGAATCGTGCGCGCAGCGCGGCGCGAGCGGCTTCGGCCTGGGCCACAATTGGGCGCAGCCATTCGCCTGGGCCGTTGGGGAATAGAGAGAGCGCGTGCGCATCCTTACCAGCCCGAAACGCCCGCGTCCGCTCCAGCAAGGCAACGCTGGCGCAGGTCACCCGCGGCGCAAATCGCAGCGCCCAGCGCTCCTGCCAGATCATGAAGAGCTTGTGCGCCAGCGGATAGGGGTTGACGTC
>DAOTYZ010000239.1:0-6574 GCA_034434555.1 Candidatus Roseilinea sp. | reverse complement strand
GCTACCCGCTGGGCATCGGTGGCACGCTCACGCCAAGCGCGCCGCTGACCTACACCATTCAGGTGACCAACACCGGCCCAAGCACAGCAACCAACGTGGTGGTCACCGACGTCTTGCCGGCGGAGCTGACCGTCGTCGCTGTCACTGCAAGCGATGGTTGGACGTGCAGCAACAGTGGACAGACCGTGACGTGCACGGTTGGATCACTCGACATCGGCGCGAATGCGACGATCCAGATCGCAACGACCGCGCCGGTCACGCTCGGCCAGCTGCTGACCAACGCAGCGGTCGTGCGCACGTCCACCTTCCCCGGCATGCCGATCACCTCAAACGTGGTCTCTGCGCGGGTGCAATTCCGCGCCTTCATGCCCATCATCAGGCGACTGCCAGAGCGGGCCTCCAGCACTAACGAAGTCGCCTTCACGGCCAGTGTGCTGGGCACCGGCGGAATGATGGTAATGACCTACACCGTCATCGCACCGGCCGATGGGGTGATCACGAACACCGTCACGGCTGCGGCCAACGCAATTGACCCAGCGCCGGCTAACAACACAGCCCCTACCACCGTGACGGTGACGCCGCTGGCCAACCTACAGGTCTCCAAGACGGCTGCGTCCGCGTCGGTGCCCGCCGGCCAGCCGATGACTTATACCGTGGTTGTCCAGAACCTCGGCCCGTCCACCGCTACTGGTGTGGTGATAACAGACGTGTTCCAGGGTGGAGCGACGTTCGGCAGCGTGATCGCCACCAGCGGCGGCGCAACCCTGCAGGCCTCCAGCACTAACGAAGTCGCCTTCACGGCCAGTGTGCTGGGCGCCGGCGGAATGATGGTAATGACCTACACTGTCATCGCACCAGCGGGTGATCACGAACACCGTGACGGTGACGCTGCTGGCCAACTGGCAAGTGCCCATGTGCGCGGAGGTTCACCCACCGTCGCGAACACATATAGCTCATCAAGCAGCTCAGGCTCTCCTCCGAGGAGAGCCTGAGCTGCTTTCTGCGACAAGCCAGCAACATCAACGCGCTATAGCGTCGCGCCAATCGCTCGCTGGCGCTAGCCCTTCACGCCGCTGCTGGTGACGCTGGCCACGTAGTAGCGTTGCGCCAGGATGAACACCAGCGTGGGCGGGATGATCGCGATCGCCGCGCCTGCCAGGATGAGGTTCGGGCTATCGCTGGCACGGCCGCGCAGCACGTTCAGCGCCAGCGTCAGCACCTGGGCGCGGGTGTTGCCGGTGTTGACCACCACGAGCGGCCAGAAGAAGCTGTTCCAGGCGTACAGAAAGGTGAACGTGGCGAGGGTCGCCAGCGCCGGCACGCTGGCGGGCAGAAAGATGCGCGTCAGGATGGACCAGCGCGAGGCCCCATCTATCAGCGCCGCCTCCTCGATCTCCTTCGGGATCGTGATGAAGAACTGGCGCATCAGAAAGGTGCCGTAAGCCGTGTAGAGCCACGGCAGGATGAGCGCCGGCATGGCGTTCACCCAGCCGATCGCCACCATGAGCTGATACAGCGGGATGATCAGCACCACAAACGGCACCATGATCGTGCCCAGGTAGAACAAGAATATCTGGTCGCGGCCGGGGAACTTCAGCCGCGCGAAGGCGTAGCCGCCCAGCACGCTGGTGACGAGCTGGCCGATGACGGTGAGGATGGTGATCATCGCCGTGTTGCTCAAGGCGCGGTCAAAGCCCAACAGGTTGACGACCTCCAGGTAGTTCTCCGGATGCGCGGTCAGGCGCGTCACCGGCTCGCTTAAGCGCACGTTCGCCAGGGCCACCTCTTCGGGGTTCTGCGGATTGACGAAGCGACCGACCGTTGTGCGGGTGAGCACGACCATCTCGGCGATGGTGTCGCCGACCGGCACCTCATACACCGGCACAGCCTGGCCGTTCACCACCACCTCTTTGGGCGTTGAACCGCCGGCCACCTTGACCTCGCCAAAACGGCGGAGGACGGCGCGACTGTCATCCGGCTTCCCCGCAGCATCCAGCGGAGCAAAGATGCCCACCCGGATGTTCTCCTCGGCCAGCGCCATCTGTTTGCGCTCGCCCGATTCGCTGACCACGTGATACAGAGGCAGGGGGCGATCAAAGCCGGCCACTGCGGCGGTCACCTGTTCAACGGGGAACAGCCGCGGCGGATAGCTGAAGGTGTCCGCAGGCGTCTTGAGCGAGGTGAAGAGCATCACCAAAAATGGAAACAGCATGATCAACGCGAAGATCGTCAAGATCGCGTAGATCACGACGGCGCGGACGATGCGAATCGCTCGATAGCCCATCACTCGTCATAAGCGCCGCTTGCGCGACGCTGGCGGCGAAACTGGACAAGGGTGAAGACGAAGATCACGATGAACAATACCCAGGCCAGGGCGCTGGCATACCCCTGCCGAAAGCTCTGGAAACCATTCTGATACAGGTTGAGCGTCATGGTGAGGGTGGCTGTGCCCGGCCCACCGGTGCCGTTGCTGACGATAAATACCTGGTCGAAGACCTGCAGGGCCTGAATGGTCGTGGTGATCAGCACGTATAAGGTGGTCGGCGCGAGCATCGGCAGGGTGACGTTGAAGAATTGCTGGCGCGCGTTCGCGCCGTCCACCGTGGCTGCCTCATAAAGCTCGCGCGGGATGGTCTGCAAGCCGGCCAGGAAGAGCACCGTGTTGAACCCTATCCATTGCCACGCGCTCATGATCACCACCGAGAGCAGCGCGTAGTCGCTATCGGCCAGCCAGCGGATCTGCGGGTCGCGGATGTTGCTGCCCAGCACGGCGTTGAGAAAACCGATGGCGCTGCTGATGAAGTAGTTGATCCAGCCGACCTGCGAGTTGTACATCCACTGCCAGATCAGGGCCACGCCGACCACGGCGGCCACGCTAGGGACGAAGTAGAGCGTGCGGTAAAAGCGCATCCCCGGCAGTTGGCTGTTGAGGAGCGCGGCGAGCAGGAGCGCGGGCAGCACGGAGAGCGGCACAGCCAACAGGCCAAAGACCAGCGTGTTGCGCAGCGCGATCCAGAACCGCTTGTCCTCGGCGCCGATCAGGATGCCTTGTCCGAGGATGTTCAGGCGCAGCAGCTCATCGTAGCGCCCCGCGTCCATCACCTCGCGCAGCGGCTGATCCGGCGTCGCCAGCACGCTCACCGAGAGGTTGAACACCCGCGCATAGTTGGCCAGCCCCACCCAGTCGCGTTGATTGAACGAATCCCAGTTGGTGAAGCTGACGTAGAGCGAGAAGAGCAGCGGGCCGGCGAAGAAGAGGACGAAGCCGAGCAGGTTTGGCGAGAGGAAGAGCCAACCGCTCAGTCGCTCGCTGTGGATGTTCTTCGCGCCCAGCGCCTGGGCGCAATCGCGACGGCTCATGCGCCAGAGCATGCCGCCGGCGAGGAGCATGACCAGGGTCAGGGCAAAAGGAAGCCAACCCAGCGCAGCATATCTGCCGGGGATTGACGCCAGCGCGGTCAGGGCGCCGACGCTGAACAAGAAGCCCGCCGTCCCGCTCACCATGAACACGCGCCCCAGCGCGCGGCGCGCTGCCGGCACCGGCCGCTCGCGCACCTCAACGGTGCTGATGAAATAGCCGGCGACAATCAGCAAAAGCAACAGGTAAGGGATGCCGCGGGCCATCGCATCGGCCAGGTCATCCAGGCCCATGAAGACCCCCAACAGATGGGCGAGGGCCAGCGCGCTCCCCAGGCACAGCAGGTAATTGACCGTCAGCGACAAGGTGCGGCCGAGGTGGTTGCGTCGCGCGATAAAGACCGCGGCTCCCCCGCTCGCGATTCCCAGGAGGATGGCGACACCTGCCAGGATCGCCGCGATCAAGTCAACAGCCCCCAGAGTACTGAGCGTGAGCAATGCTCCGCCGATGAGCAGTGGCGCGAGGACCAGGTGCCACGCTGTGAGCACGTTCAAGACAGCATGGCCGCGCTTACCGGTCGCGGCCAGAGAGGCAGCCGCTGCGCTCATGGCTCGGATTTTGCGATAGAAGCGATCAGCCAGCAACTGCTGACGGCGCTGCTGGCTGATCGCCAACTCCCGCTTGCGGGGCGAAACTCACTTGTTGAACGCTTTATTGGCTTCGTCACAGACGGTTTGGCCGAACTGCTCCACGGAGAGTTTGCCGGTCAGCACATCGCTCACCTGCGCGCCCATCACTCTATCGAAGTCCGGCCAGCTCCCCGTCCACAGCGGGCCTTCGGCAGTGGGCTTGTCGGCCAGGCCGTTGAGGAAGGCTTGGTTGTTCTTCTCCGGCAAGATCTTGAGGAACTCGGCGAACACCGCCTCGCCGACGCGGCTGGGGATGTTGGTGCCGCGCGCGGCAACCTCGGCCTGAATGTCCGGCTGGGTGAGCGCGTCCACCAGCTTCCACGCTTCTTCTGGGTGCTTGGTGTTCTTGTTCACGACGTAAGCGCCCCAGAACAGCCAGTTGCCCATGTGTCCGCTGGGGCCTTTGGGCAGCTCGACGACGTCCCAGTTGAACGTGACGGTGCTGATGCCTGGGGTGGCCCAGCGGCCGTTCTGGAACATCCCGACCTTGCCGGCGCGGAAGGGCGGCTCGCTGTCCTCGCCGTAGGGGACGGCCAATCCGGCATCATAGAGTTCGCGCAGGAAGGCCAGGCCGGTCAGGGTTTCCTTGCTGTTCAGGTTGCATGCGTTGCGCTCCGCGTTAAAGAAGCCGCCGCCGGCTGCGTTCATGAATGCGCCGAACGGCCCCCACCACGCATTCATGCCGTAGCCCTTGATGTCGCCGCCCAGGGCGTTCACCTTCTCGGCGACCTGCTTGAAGGCGTCCCAGTCCCACTTCCCTGCCTTGGCCAGCTCGCGCGGGTCGGGCGCGCCGGCTTCGTTGATTAGATCAAGGTTGAGGTAGAGGACAAAGGTGGACACGTCGCGCGGCAGGCCCCAGAGCTTCTCTCCCAATTTGCCTGTTTCGGGGTTGTAGGTAAGGTGGAACATCGGTTCTGGGTAGTAGTTGGCGTCGCTGTAGCCTTCGGTCTTGGCCGCGTAGGGGCGCAGGTCGAGCAGCAGGCCGCGCTGGACGAAGTCGGCGATGTCGGTGCCGGGGATCCAGAACACGTCGGGCGCTGTGCCGGCGGCCAACTCGGTGCGCAGCACGTCTTGGTAGCTGGCCGTCTCGCTGCCGCCTGGCTCATACACCAGCTTGATGCCGAGCTTCTTGGACACTTCGTCGCTGATGCTGGCATAGACATCGGCTTCTTCTTTGTTATCGGGCCGGGTGCGCCAGCGTAAGACGATCTCGGCGGATGGCGCCGGCGCGGCGGGCTGGGTGGCAGCAGGTTGCACCGGCTGCGCGGGTTGGGCCGGCTGCGCGGGTTGCGCTGGCGGCGCGGCACAGGCAGCCAAGGCGAGGCTAAGGGCGGCCGTGAGGCCGATGAGACGATAGGTTCTGTTCATCTTCGGCTTTCCTCCTTCATGGGCATTAAGCTTGCGAAAGCGAGGGCCACACGCATCCGATCTGTGCCCTCACCTGACGCCGTAATCGGAGAGGTGCTGTAAAGCCCGCACAGTGTAGGCAGAACAACTTGAAGCACCCCATCTCGCTTCGGGACATTTACCGACGGGCTGAACAGTCGCCCTGTCGTAAAATCCCGTTAACGTTCACGGGACTTTATATCACAGCAATGGCAAAAGTCAACTCTCCCCGTCGCATCACGATCCGTGAAGTGGCCGCCCAGGCCGGCGTATCCGTGCAAACCGTCTCGCGCGTCCTCAACGGTCATCCCGACGTCGCAAAGCAAACGCGCGAACGCGTGCAGGCGGTAATCGCCCAACTGGGCTATCTGCCGAATGGGGTTGCGCGTAGCCTGGTCACCCAACGCAGCCAGCTCTTGGGCGTTGTGGCCAGCGGCTTCCAGTTGTTTGGGCCGGCCCAGCTCCTGACCGGCATCGAGCAACAAGCGCGCGAGCTGGGCTGGAGCGTGGTCCTCCAAGTGGCCGATGCCTCTACGCCGCAAGCTTACGCGCATGTGCTGGCGGAGTTGGCTGCACAAAACGTCGCCGGCATCATCTGGGCGTATCCTGAGCTTCACGCCGAACGCGATCGCGCCCTCCGCTTGCGTTTTCAAGCGCCGCCGATCGTCTTCCTGAGCATGGCGCCGCAGCCGGGCGCAGCAACGCTGAACGTGGACAACCGCTACGGCGCACGGCTGGCCACGGAGCACTTGCTCGCGCGCGGCTATCGCCACATTGGGATCATCACCGGGCCGTTGACGCTCTGGTCGGCCCAGCAGCGCATGTTGGGCTGGCAGGACGCGCTGAGGGCGAATGGCAGGCTGCCCTCGGAGCGACACGTGGTCGAGGGGGATTGGACGTCGGCCGGTGGCGCCTCCTGCCTGCGCCAATTGCTGAAGCGCATCCCCAAGACTGACGCCGTGTTCGTCAGCAACGACCAAATGGCGCTGGGCGCGTTGAAGGCTGCGGATCAATTGGGGCGGCGTGTGCCCGACGACCTGGGCGTGGTGGGGTTCGACGACATCCCGGAGGCGGCCTTCTTCAAGCCGGCGCTCACCACGGTGCGCCATGACCTTCTGGAATTGGGGCGCTTGGCCGTGCG
>DAOTYZ010000238.1:0-7901 GCA_034434555.1 Candidatus Roseilinea sp. | reverse complement strand
GCCATGCGAACGGCGTCCTTCGTGATTGCGTTGGCAATATCGGCGGGGGTCATGCCGGCAGTGTCGGCGACGATGGCCTCTATATCCACCGTCTCATCGTGCTGAATCTTGTTCAGGTAGCCCTGGATGATCTGCCGCCGGCTGGCGCGGTCAGGCGGGTCCACGGCGATCTTGGTGTCTAGGCGGCCGGAGCGGGTGAGCGCTGGATCGAGCACGTCCGGTCGGTTGGTGCTGCCCATCCACATCACATGCCAGTTGCGTTTGGGCTTGTATTGCCTCCCAAGCAGGCGATAGACGCGCCGCCAGAACTTCTCGCTGCGCGAGGGCTTATTCATCCCATCCATCTGGCTGAGCAAGGTGGAGAGGGCAAACATGCCCAGGCCGAAGCCGGTGAACGACCCCACCATCGGTCCGCTGCCGCGCACGCCACCGCGGTTCATGCCCACCGCGTCTATCTCATCAATGTAGGCCACGCATGCGCCGTATTTCTTGGCCAGGTCGCGCGCATACTTGCAGAAGCGCAGCACCCTCAAGATGTCCATCCCCCAGAACATGCCTTGGAAGCTGGTGCCCTGGGCGCTGATGAAGGCCATGCCCGATTCGCCGGCGATGGCCTTGGCCAGCATCGTCTTGCCGGTGCCCGGCGGGCCGTAGAGCAGCAGGCCGCTGATGTAGCGCCCGCCCATCTTCTCGAACTCCTTGCGATCGCGTAGCAGGCTCATCCATTGCTTCACCAGCTTGACGAGCTGCGGCTGCCCCCAATAGTCGTCAAAGGTCACCGTGGTGTCGTCACCGGGGCGGATGATCTCCACTTCGGGGCGCGAGAGAAACCAGAACAGCAAGCCGAACTGTAGAATGATGCTAAACAGCACGGCCATGATCTGGATGACCAGGCTAAACACCACCCCCAGCGCGCTGAAGAACATGTTGAGCGTGACGTCGTCAATGGTGGCGAGGAAGTAGATGGTGAAGCCTAAGCTAACAAGGAGGGTGATCTTGATGAAGCTGCGAATTGCGCGTCGGATTCGGTTGGGCCAACGGTCGTAGGGGATATCTATCTTTTTCCTCTTCGTCTTCGTTTTCGGGTTGGGCAGACTAACTGTGCCGGGAACACTCGCCATACAGAGACTCCTCCAGAGGTAGTGGCTAATTTTAGTAGCATACGCTTCATCCAGCGAACACCAGGTGAGCGTTCGGTGAGAACTACGATGGTCACGATCTTGGGCCTAGGGCCGGGGGATGCGCGCCTGTTGACGCGCGAGGCGTGGGATGTCCTGAATGCCAGCCGGCGCGTGTATCTGCGCACGCGCCGCCATCCAGCGGTGGCCGAATTGCCGCCCCATCTGGACCTGCAAGACTTTGATGCGCTGTATGAGCAGGGGGCACGCTTTGAAGATGTTTATGCCGCGATTGCCGAGCAGGTGATTGCGGCAGCCCAGGCGTCACCGGAAGGCGTGGTGTATGCCGTGCCCGGCCATCCGTTGGTTGGCGAGACCAGCGTTTATCTGGTCATGAAGCGCGCGCGCGACCTGGGCATCCCCGTTCGCCTGGTGGCCGGCTTGAGCTTCATCGAGCCATCCCTCGAGCGGCTCGCCGCCTCCGACGCTGGGCTTGGCGATCCGCTAGATGGCCTGCAACTCTGCGATGGGCTGGCGCTGGCTGCGATGCATCATCCGCCCCTCAACCCCGACCAGCCGGCGCTGATCGCGCAGGTCTATTCGCGCGCCGTCGCCGCAGATCTGAAGTTGACCCTGATGAACCAGTATCCCCCGCTGCATGAGGTGTGGGTGGTGCGAGAGGGCACATCTCCCCGCACGACGACCCTGGCAGCGCTTGACCACAGCGACGAGTTTGACCATCTCACCTCGCTCTACCTGCCGCCGCTGCCGCGCGCCGGCAGCTTCGAGGCACTTCAGGAAACCGTCGCCCATCTGCGCGCGCCGGAGGGTTGCCCATGGGATCGCGAACAGACGCACGAATCGCTGCGCAGCACGCTGCTGGAAGAAGCTTACGAAGTGCTGGCTGCGATTGACGCAGACGACCTGGATGCCCTGCGCGAGGAGCTGGGCGACCTCCTGTTGAACGTGGTGATGCAGGCGCAGATCGCCACGGAGTCCGAGACTTTTCGCATGGGCGACGTGATCGCCGACCTGATCGCCAAGCTGCGCCGCCGCCACCCGCACGTCTTCGGCGACGTTGTCGCCAACACAGCCGAACAGGTGGTGGCCAACTGGAACGCCATTAAGCAGCGAGAGAAGGGCCGGCAGGCTCGCTCGGCGCTCGACGGCATCCCCAATGCGCTGCCGGCCCTGGCCCAGGCGCAAAAAATGGCGCGGCGCGCAGAGCAAGCCGGGTTTCGCTGGAACAGCCATGACGAGCGGCTGGCCAAAGTGCGCGAGGAGCTGGAGGAAGTGATCAACGCACGCGACCCCGGCCATCGCGCAGAGGAGTTCGGCGACTTGATCTTCACCATCGCCGATTGGGCCGATGGCTATGGCATAGACATCGAGGCTGCCGCGCGGGTGGCGAACCAGAAGTTCGCCCGCCGCTTCCGCCGGCTGGAGCAGCTCGCGCAGGCGCGCGGCCTATCGCTCAGCGAGATGAGCGGCGAGGCAAAGCGCACCCTTTGGCAACAAGCCAAGGACGACGATGCGCTTTACGCTGGAGATTGAGCCGGCTGCGTAGCCGCAGCGTGGCGCGCGGCCAGCCGCGCCAACACCTCGCGCAACGGGATGCCGCGCTCGTTCAACAGCACGAGCAGATGAAAGAGCAGGTCAGCGCTCTCCTCGATCACCCGCTCATCGTCCTGGGCAGCGCCGGCCAACGCCAGCTCCAGGCCTTCCTCGCCCACCTTTTGCGCGATCCGCAATTGGCCGGCGTTGAACAGGCGGGCGGTATAGCTTTCCTGGGGCGAGGCCAGCCGGCGCGAGGCGATCACCTCCGCCAGCTCATCGAGGAAGCTCCCTGCCGGCGGCAGGAGCGCGTTGCCCTCGATGTCTTGCCAAAAGCAGCTCTCGCGCCCGGTGTGGCAGGTTGGGCCGGCTGGTTCGGCGCGGATCAGCAGACAGTCTGCGTCGCAATCGGCGCGCAGCTCATGCACGCGCAGCACGTTGCCGCTGGTCTCGCCCTTGTGCCAGAGCGTCTGCCGGCTGCGCGACCAGAACCACACCTCGCCACTGCTGAGCGTGCGCCGCAGCGCCTCCTCGTTCATCCAGCCCAGCATGAGGATGCGGCCGCTGAGTGCGTCCTGGACGATGGCGGGGATCAGGCCCTGGGGGTCGAAGGTGAGCATAGCTACGCGAGCATTATAGGATAGGCACGCCTCAGTTTGGGGAAGATTGCGGGATTGGTGCGATAGAAAGATTTCCAATCATAGAAAGCCCAATGAAGTGCCGGTTCTGCTTCCCCTGCATACAAGGGAAGCCCATCCCTCTGGGCGCGTTCACCAACAGGGGCAGAGCTATCCCCAGCGACTTTTGCATTTCTTCTTAGAGGCTACGAGAAGCATTCAAACGCTATCCTCCCGCAGGCCGAAGGAGGATGAGGACACACGTGGAAGACGTGCGGGAGACGCTCCCCCTAGTCCCCCGCACGCGGGGGATGTTGCTTTGCCTGCTATGTCTCGATCCGGATGCCGGCGCCTTTGACCTTATGCCGCTTGTTGATGCCGAGCAGGATGGCGGTCAGGCCCTCAACAACAACGGCATTGTCCAGCGGGCCGGCGTCCCAGGCTTTCATCCCAGCATCGGCGACCAACTGCATGCCCACCTGTTTGGCCGAATCATCGTCGCCGCACACCAGCACATCGCAGTGGATCGGCGCGTCGAGCTTTTTGAGGTGCGTGGCCGAGATGTTCTGGAAAGCGGTCACCACCTTGACTTGATCGCCCAGCAGCGCTTGTGCTTCTTTTGAGGCCGAGCCGCCCGGCGGCAACATCACCCGCGTGTAATCAGCGGGGTTCACCGGCACCGTTACATCAATCAGGATTTTGCCGGCCAACGCTGCCTTCACGCTGTTGAGCGTGTCCTTGTGCGCTGCATAGGGCACGCTGAGCACGACGACCTCAGCCTCCTGGGCAGCGCTCAGGTTATCTGTGCCGCGCACGCGCTCGCTGCCGAGCGCCAGATTCAGCTCTTCGGCAACGCGCCGGGCCTTCTCCGGGTCGCGCGAGCCGATGATGACCTCGTGGCCGGCGTTCGCCCAGCGCAGCGCCAGCCCAGACCCCTCTTTGCCTGTGCCTCCGAGAATAGCTATCTTCATCGCTTTGCTCCAACTGTATATCTTGACGTTGCGCCTGCGCAATTACGAGATGCGCATATTCACGGCGCAGCGCTAGATAATACCCTCATGTCCGCCGGCCCGCTCGTCACAACGGCCTGGCTGCACGAGCATCTCGGCGCTGCCGATCTGCGCGTCGTGGACATTCGCGGCCACGTGTTGCCGCCGAATGTGCCGCCGCCGCACTATTTCAGCCATCGCGAGGATTACCTGATCAGCCATATCCCCGGCGCGGTGTTCGTGGACTGGGTACATGAGATCACCGATCCGGACGATCCGCGCCATGCGCGCATCGCGCCGCCGGTGCGCTTCGCCGAGGTGATGGTGCGCTGTGGCATCAGCAATCAGACGTTTGTCGTCGCTTACGACGACGCGGGAAGCATGTTCGCGGCGCGTCTGTGGTGGGCGCTGAATTATTACGGCCACACGCGCGTTGCTGTGCTGGACGGCGGTTGGAACAAGTGGGTTGCTGAGGGCCGGCCAGTCACTGACAAATTGCCGCGGATTGCGACGACGGTCTTCACACCCAGGCCACAGCCGGCCTGGATGCGCACCGCCGATCAGGTGATGGCGCGCCTGGACACGTCCACGCGGCTGATAGACGTGCGCACCCCCCAAGAGTTCAACGGCGAATGGTCGCGCGCTGCGCGATACGGCCACATCCCCGGCGCGGTGAACCTGCCGCGCGCCTCGCTGGTGAACCCCGATGGCACACTGATCAGCCCGGCGCAGTTGCGGGCGAAGTTGGCCGCGCTCGGCATCAACGAGCAAACGGCGGAGTGCGTGACCTACTGTAACGCCGGCGTGAGCGCGGCGCTCGGCTTGTTGGCGCTGCGCGCTGCCGGCTTCTTCAATAGCGCGCTCTACGACGGCTCATGGAAGGAATGGGGTAACGATCCGCGCCGGCCAATCACCTGAATCACGCCGCGTCTGGACGCGGGAGGGCGTGCGCTTTGAGCACCTCCAGGTCCACGAACTCCAGCGCAGCGATGTGGGTGGCTTCCAAGTCAACCGGTGGGGCGCAGCCGGCCTCGTAAGCCTCTAGCCAGCGCATCACGCACAGACACCACCGGTCGCCAGGCTTCAGGCCGGGGAAGCGATACTCCGGGCGCGGGGTAATCAAGTCGTTGCCCCGGCTGCGCGAGAACAGCAGGAACTCCTGGGTGACCTGCGCACAGACCAGGTGTGACCCCACATCGCCAGGCCCGGTGTTACAGCAACCGTCGCGATACCAACCAGTCAGCGGCGCAAGGCTACAGGTCTTTAGCTCGCCACCGAGCACGTTTCTGGCCTTGATCGGCGTTGAACCATTCATGCTACGGGCGAGAGTGTATCAAAGATCGCATAGGGGGCATTCATCAACAGGGGCAACTGCTGTTGGGCCGCCAACCGGTGAGCGTTCATCTCCTACTGGAGGGTGGGCGACGGCAGTGCCCTCGCCCACCCAGCGCTGACTGTAAATACGCCGTCTTCGGGCGCGCAGATGCGCCTGGTAGAATATCTGTTCTAGTAAGCCGACGCTATGGCAGAGACCACCGTAAAACAGGAATACGGCGCAGGACAAATCCAGGTTTTAGAGGGCCTGGAAGCCATCCGCAAGCGCCCCGGCATGTATGTCGGCGGCACCGACAGCAAGGCCATGCACCACCTGGTCTATGAAGTGGTGGACAACAGCGTGGACGAGGTGCTGGCCGGCTACTGCGACCGCATCGAGATCACCATCCACAAGGATGAGAGCGTTACCGTCGAGGACAACGGACGCGGCATCCCGACCGAGCCACATCCGACGTTTCGCAATAAGGCCGGCGAGCGGGTGAGCACGCTGGAAGTCGTGATGACCAACCTCCACGCCGGTGGCAAGTTCGGCACTGGCGCATATACCGTGTCCGGCGGCTTGCACGGCGTCGGCGTCAAGGCCGTCAATGCGCTATCCAAGTGGCTGATCGCCGAGGTAAAGCGCGATGGCCAGATCTTTCGCCAGTCCTACAAAGAAGGCCGCCCGACCAGCCCCGTGGAGGTGATCGGCAAGACCAACCCCAAAGAGACCGGCACCAAGGTGACCTTCCTGCGCGACGAGACCATCTTCACCGAGGACAACTCCTATAAGTTCGACCTCCTGGCCCAGCGCTTCCGCGAGATGGCGTTTATCACGCGCGGGGTGACGATCGTCTTCCGCGATGAGCGGGAAGACCGCGAGATGACCTTCTACTTCGAGGATGGCATCAGCGCCTTCGTCCGCTACCTGAATCGCAATAAAGAAGCGCTCCATCCGGTGGTCGCTGCCGAGCGCAAAGTGGGCAACATCGGGGTCGAGTTCGCCATGCAATACACCGACGCCACGGCCCCCAGCGAGTTCTACTTCGCCAACACGATCAACACGCCCGACGGCGGCACGCACCAGACCGGCTTCCGCAGCGCGCTCACCCGCAGCCTGAACGACTACGCGCGCAAAGCCAATATCCTGAAAGAGAAAGACGCCAACCTAGACAGCCGCGACACGCTCGAAGGGTTGACGGCCATCGTCAGCATCAAGCACCCCGAACCACAGTTCGAGAGCCAGACCAAGGTGAAGCTGATGAACACCGACGCCAAGACCGCCGTCGAGCAGGTCGTGCGCGAGGCGCTCGCCGAGTTCCTGGAGCAAAACCCGCGCGAGGCAAAGGCGATTATCGAGAAATGCCTGATCTCGCAGCGGGCCAGGGAGGCAGCCAAGGCAGCGGCTGAGCTGGTGAAGCGCAAGAGCGCCCTGGAGAGCGGCACGCTGCCCGGCAAGCTGGCCGACTGCTCGGAGCGCGACCCGCTGAAGTGCGAACTGTTCGTCGTGGAGGGCGATAGCGCCGGCGGCTCGGCCAAGCAGGGCCGCGACCGCCACTTCCAGGCCATCCTGCCGCTCTTCGGCAAGATCATGAACACCGAGCGCGCCCGGCTAGACAAGGTGCTCCAGTCCGAGGCGATCAAGGCGCTGATCAGCGCCATCGGCACCGGCGTGGGCGACCAGTTCAACCTGGACAACCGGCGCTACGACCGCATCGTGCTGATGACAGATGCCGACGTGGACGGCAGCCACATCCGCACGCTGCTGCTGACGTTCTTCTTCCGTTATATGCAGCCCCTGGTCGAGCACGGTCACGTGTACATCGCTCAGCCGCCTCTGTACCGCATCGAGGTCAAGAAAGGCAATAAGGAGGTGCGCTACGCCTACAGCGATGAGGAGCGCGACAAGATTTACGCCGAGCTGCGCGCCCGCGGGCTGGACGTTAGCAAGCCAACCGAGGTCGTCACCCAGCGCTACAAAGGGCTGGGTGAGATGAACCCAGAGCAGCTCTGGGAAACCACCATGGACCCGCAACGGCGCACCATGCTGCGCGTGACGGTAGAGGATGCTGCCGAGGCCGACCGCACTTTCGACATGCTGATGGGCAACGCCGTGCCGCCGCGTCGCGCCTTCATCACGCGCCACGCGCGAGACGTGCAAAATCTGGATATCTGACAAAACGTGAGTTCGGAGTTTAGGGCGCATATGCTCGGCGTAACCAGCATGAAGCGCACAAAAGGGACACCAGCATCCTGCCCCGCCCTGTCATTCTGAGCGAAAGCGAAACAGGGGCAGTTCGCGAACCGCC